>ONXK01000128.1 GCA_900321785.1 uncultured Lachnospiraceae bacterium
GTGGCACAGGCTCCCTTCACCAAGGGCACCAATTTCATCCGTCATCTGCCTATGTTCCTGTCCGGCATGACAGAGGGCAGAAGCCTGATGAGCATTGCTCCCGTGCCTTTCCGCGATATCTTCCCGACCATCCAGCAGAAGGTCGACAATCCCAAGGGCAAGATCGCTATGTTCACCGGATGTCTGCTTGACTTCGCTTATGTAGACATCGCCAAGGCTGTCATTGCGGACCTCAACTCCATCGGCTACGTTGTTGACATGCCTATGGGTCAGTCCTGCTGCGGCGCTCCCGCTACCTTCATGGGTGACCGCGAGAACGCCAAGAAGACCGCTGAGCTCAACGTCGAGGCAATGCACGCGGAAGATTACGATTATGTCGTATCCGCATGCCCGACCTGCACACACCAGCTGCGCGTCTACAAGGACTTCTTCGAGGAAGGCTCCGAGATGTACAAGAAGGCAGAGGAACTGGGCAGCAAGACCTTCGACTTCTGCAAGCTCTTCTATGATCTGGGCGGACTGGCAGAGGCAGGCGATGAGACACCTCTTACCATCACCTATCATGATTCCTGCCACCTCAAGAGAGAGCTGGGCGTCTTCAAGGAGCAGAGAGAACTCCTCAAGGCAACAAAGGGCATCAACCTGGTCGAGATGGAAGAGTCCGATGTCTGCTGCGGTTTCGGCGGCACATACAGCATCAAGCTTCCTGAGGTCGCAACACCGATCCTGGGCAAGAAGATTCAGCACATCAAAGATACAGGCGCTTCTCTCGTCGCTGTCGACTGCCCCGGCTGCCTGATGCAGATCCGCGGCGGTATGGACGCAAATGATCTCCCGATCGAGGTCAAGCACACAGCAGTCATCCTGGCGGAGAAACGCGGCCTGATCTGATATTTTTAAAAAGATCCGGTGCCGGCAGCTAAATACCGGCACAAACGGATTGAATACACAGACACTTTAGAAAAGGTTGTAATCATGACGACAAGCATGAAAACCAACACTGGATCATCGGAAAAGCAGCATGCGGTCCCTGTTCCGGTCGAATATGAGCGGATGACAGCAGCGGCGGCTTTCCGGCTTGCAGCAATCCACACCTGGCCCGCGGCCGTGTGTCCGGCTATGTTCGGCATCTTCTGGTGCCTGCATCGGGGAATCTCCCTCACGCCGGCGCAGTGCATACTGCTGGCTGCCGCCTGCATCCTGTCCCAGTCGTCGGTCAATACGCTCAACGACTATGTGGACTATGTCAGCGGAACAGACAGTGAAGCGGACAATGTGGAGGTCAATGACGCCGTCCTGGTTTACAATCATCTGAATCCCGGACATGCCCTGATCCTTGGGCTTGTATACCTGGCATCTGCCGCCGTCTGCGGCATCGCTGCTGCGTGGCACTCGGGCCCGGCACCGTTTATTATCGGTATTGTCGGTGGACTTACAGTGCTGGGGTACAGTATCAGTCCGGTGTCTGTAGCCTCTCTCCCCCTTGGGGAGTTCGTTTCCGGATTTGTTATGGGCGGCCTGATCCCTCTGGGAACTGCGGCGGCAGCAGACGGGACTTTCCACTGGGAAATCCTTCCCGCCTGCCTCCCCCTGATCCTGGGAATTGCTCTGATCATGCTCAGCAATAACGGGAGCGATATAGAAAAAGATATCTGCGCGGACCGCATTACCCTGCCGGTCGTCCTGGGACGTCCCCGGACCCTGGTCCTGTACCGGATCCTTCTGGGCGCATGGATCGCACTGCTGTGCATACAGCCGATCCGGGATTATGGTCTCATCGGTATTGTGAGCATCCTGTTCACGATCCTGCTCGGGCACAGGCCCTTTGGCTTTTTGATCCGGGCAAAGCTCGATCCCCGGGACAGAATCCGCCAGATGAAGAGCGTGACCGGTGCCAACCTGATCGGAAACGGGTTTCTGGCATTGGCCTGCGGGGCTGCCTGGCTGCTGCAGATTCTGAAACTGTAGGAACTGTAAATGATCGAATTGTTTCGACATTCGCATACAGACTATATACGGACGAAGGCGCATGAACAATATTTGTGCGAAAGGCATGACGCGGCGCCTGATCCGTTATATAGAACAGCAAAAATATGGATAATCAGCAGGAGCGCATCCCGGTGTATGATATTTTTGAATCACTGGCACCGCGCTACGACAGGGCAAATGCCCGCATCAGTCTCGGCCTTGAAAAGGGCTGGAAGAGAATGATGGTAAAAAGAGTGCTGGCAGAGAACAGCGGCGGAGAGGACATCCTGGATGTCTGCTGCGGCACCGGAGATATCGCGATCGCCCTTGCCAGGGGGAATCCGGCCTTCGATGTCACGGGGATTGATTTTTCTCCCGCCATGCTGGCACAGGCCCGGGAGAAGGGAGCGGGGATCACCAACCTGCACTGGGTGCAGGGAGATGTCATGGACCTGCCCTTCAAAGACGAATCGTTTGATGTCGTCTGCATCTCATTTGGCCTCAGGAACACGCCGGATTACCGCCGTGTCCTCAGGGAGATGAGAAGGATCCTGCGGCCGGGAGGAAAGGTATACTGCCTTGACTCCTTTGTCCCCGACAATCCGGCGATCCTGCCGGCCTACCGCCTCTATTTCCGGCATATGATGCCGGTCCTGGGCGGAGGACGAAAATACAGAAAACAGTATACATGGCTTTGTCAGTCGACAGAACAGTTTCCCAGGCGCAGAGAGCTGATGAAACAGTTTGTGCGCGCCGGTTTTACACAGGTGCAGAGCCGCAGCAGAATGCTGGGCGCCTGTGTTCTGATCGAAGGGACCAAAGCCTGACAGATTACAACAGGAGAAAACTATGAGCGAAGAAAAATTTGACGCCATAATCGTAGGAGGAGGACTGGCAGGCGCAACTGCTGCGTATATTCTTGCCAATGCCGGAATGGAAGTCCTTCTGGCGGACCGCGGCGATTTCTGCGGCTCCAAAAACGTGACCGGCGGCCGCCTTTATGCGCACAGCCTGGAGAAGGTTTTCCCCGGCTTTGCCGATGAGGCGCCCATTGAGCGCAAGGTCACGCACGAGAAGATTTCCCTGATGACCTCCAAGAGCTCTCTGGACATCGGTTTCAGTTCCGAAAAGCTCGGCGAAGACCCTGAGAGTGCATCATACACGATCCTGCACTCCAAATTTGATCCCTGGCTCGCGGAGAAGTGCGAGGAGGCAGGCGTTATGCTTGTACCCGGCATCCGCGTTGACAGCTGTGTCGTAGAGGACGGCAAAGTCGTCGGTATCGATGCCGGCGGCGAGATCATGTACTCGGATGTCGTCATCATCGCCGACGGTGTCAACTCTCTGCTTGCGCAGAAGCTGGGCATGAAGAAGGAACTGACTCCTCACGAAGTTGCGGTCGGTGTCAAGGAAGTTATCAAGCTGGATGAAGAAGTTATCAACCAGCGTTTCGGCGTACGCGGAAACGAAGGTGTTGCATGGCTTTCTGCCGGCGATGCCACTGCAGGTGCATTCGGAGGCGGCCTTCTCTATACCAACAAGGACACCATTTCCATCGGTATCGTTGCGACCCTGGCAGACATCGGTTACTCCGATATCTCCATTCCGGATCTGCTCGACCGCTATAAAGAGCATCCTGCCATCAAACCTTATATCGAAGGCGGCGAGACCATCGAGTACAGTGCCCACCTTGTTCCCGAGGCAGGTATTCACATGATCCCCGAACTCGTTCGCGACGGCGTTCTTGTGACCGGTGACGCGGCTGGATTCGTTGTAAACCTTGGCTTCACAGTCCGCGGCATGGATTTCGCAGTGGAATCCGGTCGCCTTGCTGCAGAAGCAGTCATCCGTGCGAAAGAAGCAGGCGATTTCAGCAAAGAATCTCTCTCTTCTTATGTGAAAGCCCTGGACGAAAGCTTCATCATGAAGGACATGAAGGCCCTCAAGGGATTCCCGGCCATTCTGTCCCGCAGGGAAGTCTTCAAGGATCTTCCCGAGATGGTGGACGATATCTGCACAAAGCTTTTCACGGTCAGCGGAAAGCCCAGCATGGATTTCATCATGTACGTGATCAATTCCATGGCATCGCACCTGAGTGTTGCACAGCTCACAAGCCTGGTCGGCGACATTATAGACGCTTTCTAAAAGGTTTCCGGTGCGTGAAAAGGACAGTCGGATCCACGCGGACTCTGCAGACCTGTTCTGTGGGATATGCCGGGATCCGGGACTGCCGGTACAGGAATGAAACACTGACTGATGATTTGTGAAAAGAGGATAATACAATGGCTAAAATGAGTGTAGATGATAAATTGGGACTGGATCTGTTCCACACAGACGAGCATAATCCCCACATCACGGTCAATGAGGATTACGACAATATGGAAGAGATCCGCAAGGTCCTCCTTGCGTGCCCTGCCGGCCTCTACCATTATGAGAACGGCAAGGTCACCTTCAGCCACGAGGGATGCCTTGAGTGCGGCACCTGCCGCGTGCTTTCGATCGACAAAGTCGTCAAGAGCTGGGATCATCCCATGGGCGGCGCAGGCGTTCAGTTCCGTCAGGGCTGATCTGCCCAAGGCGTGACATAGCATAGTCATAATGAAACTCACGGGCTCTTATACCGCTTCGGACCGGAGCGGTATAAGAGCCCGCATTGCGAATTCCCGGAAAGAAAGAAACATGAGCAGAATCTTCATCATCACAGGTAAAGGCGGTGTCGGAAAGACGAGCGTGGCAGCTGCACATGCTGTCCGCAGCGCGCAGGAGGGAGTGAACACACTCCTGGTCAGTGCGGATATGGCTCACAATCTGGGGGATATTTTTCAGACGAGGGCAGGCGGACATGTACAGCAGATCCGGCCCTGCCTTTCTCTCCTGGAACTGGATCCCTATATGCTGATGCGGGAGGAATATCCCAATATCAATAAGACCATCGCCAATCTGTCCGGAAGTGTCGGCCTGGCAGTTGATTCGATCGGGGACAGCTACATGATCCCCGGCCTGGAGAATCTTTTTTCGCTTTTGAAGATCCGGGATCTGTACCTGAGCGGAGAATATGAGAGGATCATCGTCGACTGCGCTCCCACAGGGGAGACGCTGTCTCTGCTCAAACTCCCTGAGCTGCTCTCCTGGTATGTGGAGAAATTTTCCCCTGTGGGCAGGACGCTGACCAGAGTACTGACGCCGGTTGCCAGGCTTCGTTACAAAATGGAACTGCCGGATCAGCAGGCAATGGATGAACTGGGACAGCTCTATACAAAGCTGGTCAGGCTGCAGGATCTCTTGAAAAATCCGGACAGCTGCCGCGTCCGACTGGTCTGCATACCGGAGAGAATGGTCGTCGAAGAAACAGAGCGTGTTTACGCAGATTCCCGTTACCAGGATCCCATGGTTCTCTGAAGAGATCAGAGGGATGGAGGCTGTGGAGCGGCTGTGCCGGACGGCTTTTGCGGACAAAGATCTTTTTGACAGGCCGGTTCGGACGGACAATGAGATCTATGCGCCCATTGAGGGAGGATATAGTCTCACCATCCTGGTACCGGGCGCTGACCGGAAGGACGTGGAGGTTTTTAAGCGGGATATGGATGTGGATATCCGGATCCGCAATTATCTGCGCAGCATACCGCTTCCGGGTGTTCTGCGCGGCGCGCAGATGACGTCTGCAGTTGTGGAGGACGGAAAACTGACAATTTGTTTTGCGGTAAAAGATAGGGAAACGGTCGGATGAGGATTCTGATTTATACCGGAAAGGGCGGCGTCGGAAAGACGAGTATAGCGGCAGCGACAGCTGTAAGGATTGCCCGGAGCGGAAAAAAAGTACTGGTGATGAGCACGGATCAGGCGCACAGCCTGGGCGATTCCCTGTGCATGGAACTGGACACAGAGGCACGGGAGGTCTTTCCGGGGCTGGAAGCCATGGAAATCGATCCGACCAGAGAGAGCCGTCGTGCCTGGGGGACGCTGCAGGATTATTTGAGGCAGCTGATCGATCAGAAAGCCAACGGAGGGATCGAGGCGGACGAAGTGCTGCTGTTCCCCGGTCTGGAGGAACTGTGCTCTCTGATCCGGATCCTGGACCTCTATGAAGAAGGAAAGTACGATGTGCTGATCGTGGACTGCGCGCCCACCGGAGAGACACTCTCACTTCTGCGCTATCCCGAGCGGCTGTCGGTCCTGGCAGACCGCCTGCTGCCCATGGTCCGCGGGGTCACAAGTGTTTTCGGAGGGCTGATCTCCCGCAGGACGACAGTCCCCAAACCCAGAGATCTGGTCTTTGCGGAGTTTGACTCATTGGTAAAGCGTCTCAATGCACTGCAGAAAATCCTCAGGGACCGGTCTGTGACCAGTATGAGGATCGTGACGACACCGGAGAGGATCGTCCTGGAGGAGGCCAGACGGAGTTTTACCTGGATCTGCGAATACGACTTCGGAGTGGATGCGGTATGCATCAACAAAATCTATCCGGAGGAGGCAATGAAAGGCTATTTTGAGGGTTGGCAGCAGATGCAGCGCCAGAGCCTGAAGATTGCGGAGGAGAGTTTTCCCGGGAGAAAAAAGTTCTTCCTCCGCCTGCAGGATGAGGAAATCCGCGGGATCCCTTCTCTTGAAAGAGCAGCGGAAGAACTTTACGGGAAGGAGGATCCCGGGCAGATCTTCTGCCGCAGGGAAGCCTTCCGCCTGACTTACGACGAACATACCGGCATCAGGAGTCTAGTCGTCTCGCTTCCCTGGGCAGATGAACGTGACATACGTGTGGAGAAGGAAGGCGATGACATGCTTTTGTATGTAAGAAATGAAGTGCGGCGCCTGCGTCTGCCGGACCTGCTGTGCCGGCGTGAACTGGATGGCTGGACCTTTGCGGGCGGAGAATTGTCGATCCGTTTCGGGTATGGATACCAGATGAAGAAGGACAACAAATAAAAGAGCGGCAGAGGAGGGATCCTCTGCCGCTATCATTTTTTTCAGCGCAGGAGCACTTCAACATGTTTTGAACAATGAAAAGATCTTTGCCCGAAGGCCTGGAGGCCTGCGCCTGTATGACCTGCAGCGATCAGTCTTCTTCTTCGAGAGAGTGGGACTTGCGGACCCAGACTCTCTGCTCGTATCCGGAGAAGACCTCTTCGACGAATTGCTTGTCCGGTGCAGGAGTGATCAGGCTCACGATCGGGACAATGATGAGACCGGCGATCATGGCAATTGCGCCTGCATTGATCGGGGACTGAATGAAGTGCAGGAACATGTTCGACAC
>ONXK01000071.1 GCA_900321785.1 uncultured Lachnospiraceae bacterium
CGTCACGGCCTGCGCCAGCTCGCCTACATGAAGGAACTGGGGATGGGCAATGACCGCTACATTCTGATCGACATCGACAACGACGATGCTCTCATCTGCCCCAAGTGCGCAGTCAAGAACGTGGTTCCTTTCGTCGCGGAATAAGCCTTTCCAAGCATTTCAGGCCTGAATAAGAACCCTTGGATCAGAACTGACAATTCCAGGACAGATCAAAGCCGCACTGCAGATTTTGGTCTGCAGTGCGGCTTTTTGACAGCAAAAAACCTCCTGCCGAAGCAGGAGGTTTTTTAAACGAAAATACATGGAACTGTTCAGAGAAAATGATTATTCCTCTGCAGCAACAGCGTACTGGTCAGCAAGATTGGCAATGGTGCCGTCTGCGGTCATTTTTTCAATCTCTGCATTGAGCGCGTTGAGGAGTGCAGTGTTGCCCTTCTTGACAGCGATTCCGTACTCTTCAGAAGCGAACTTCTCATTATCCTCTACGATCACGAGGTTCTGGCCTGCGTTGTCATTGACATACTTCTGGGCAGTAGCGGAATCGATGACAACAACGTCGGATTTGCCGTTGATCAGATCCATGATGGCGTCGGGACCCTTCTTGAAGGAAACATAATCAAAGCCAAGATCTTTGACACAGGTCTCACCGGTGTAGCCCTGGATAACGGCGATGTTCTTGCCTTCCATATCAGCGGCCTTCTGGATCTCGGTACCTTCCTTGATGATCATGACCTGAGTGGCGTTATAGTAAGGCATTGTAAAGTCAACGGACTCTTTCCGCTCATCTGTGATGGTCATGCCGGCGATAACGGCATCGATCTGTCCATTCTGGAGAGCGATCAGGAGAGAGTCAAACTCCATGTTGTTGATGGAGACTTCAGCTCCCAGATCCTCACCGATCTGCTTGGCGATCGCCATGTCGATGCCGTCGAACTCGCCGATAGCGCCGCCGGTGGAAGAGATGAACTCGAAAGGAGGGAACTCCGCATTGGTACCGAATACGATCTTGTCAATTGCTGCTGAAGTCTCAGCTGCAGTGCTGGCGGCAGCGCTGGTGGTTGTGCCGGCATCAGCTGCCTGAGCATCAGCGGTCTTGTCAGTGCTTTCAGCGGGCTGGGAAGAAGCGCTGCTGCCGCAGGCTGCGAGCGAAATGATCATACCCACTGTCAGAAACAGGGCAGTTGCCTTTTTCATCATTTTCATAACCTTCATAACTTTTCCTCTTTGATAATAATCATTGTGTGACGTTGACAGTTACTTTTCGGTATCTGTAAAGATGCCGAGTGTTTATTATACTACTTTCCGTTCATGATATCCATAATAATATCAAAGAACTTTGCTCAAAAAGCTCTGGGTCCTTTCGTTCTGTGCGTTCGTGAATATCTGTTCGGGAGTACCTTCCTCCACGATCACGCCTCCGTCCATGAAGATGACCCGGGTTCCGACTTCGCGCGCAAAGCCCATTTCATGGGTCACGACGACCATCGTCATGCCGGATTTGGCAAGATCCTTCATCAGATCCAGAACTTCTCCTACCATCTCGGGATCCAGCGCGGAAGTGGGTTCGTCAAAGAGCATGATCTCGGGATGCATGGCAAGAGCTCTGGCAATGGCGATACGCTGCTTCTGACCGCCGGAGAGCTGAACGGGATAATTGTCTGCTTTATCGAGCAGTCCGATCCTCGTGAGAAGCTCATGGGCTGTCTGCTCTGCTTCCGCCTTGCTGGCTTTGCCCAGACGGACAGGAGCCAGTGTGATGTTTTCCATGACCGTTTTGTGGGGGAACAGGTTGAAGTGCTGGAAGACCATTCCCATTTTCTGCCGCAGCAGGTCGACATTTGTCTTGGGGTCATTGATCATGGTCCCGTCGATATAGACCTCGCCTTTGGTCGGAACCTCAAGCATATTGAGGCAGCGGATCAGTGTACTCTTTCCCGAGCCGGACGGGCCGATCACGACAACGACTTCGCCCTGGTTGACTTCGAGGTCGATCCCCTTGAGGACTTCCAGGTCTCCAAATGATTTGTGCAGGTTTTTTACGCTGATCATAGGATAGTTCACCTCTTTTTATCTGATATCTGATTTTCTCAAATTGGTTTCCACTCTTCCGAACACGATGGTCAGGATCTTGATGAGTGCAAAGTAGATCACGGCAGTGGCGATCAGGGGCAGGAAAGCCTCGAAGGTCGCGCTCTTGATAAAGTCGCCCGCCTTCTGCAGATCCATCAGTCCCACGTAACCTACGATGGCGGTCTCCTTGATCAGGACGATGAATTCGTTGCACAGAGAAGGGAAGATGTTCTTGACAGCCTGCGGAATGACGATGTCGGTCATTGTCTGTGAGGCGGTCAGACCCAGGGACCGTCCGGCCTCTGTCTGTCCCTTATCCACAGACAGGATGCCGCCGCGGATGATCTCGGATACGTAGGCGCCCGAATTGATACCAAAGGCGATGGACGCAATGATCCACTTGGGCAGAGGCACAGTCGCAAAGATGACGAAATAGATGATCATCAGCTGGGTCACAGAAGGTGTTCCGCGGATTATGTCCGTATACACTTTTGCGATCAGACGCAGAGCCTTGTTGTTGGACAGGGCGAACAGGGCAATGATCATTCCGATGATGACACCGATGATCACTGCGAGCAGGGAAGTCTCGATCGTGACACCAAATCCTTTTACCAGAAGCATGTATCTGTCATCGTTGATAAAGCACAACTGAAATTTAGCGACGACAGATTCCCACCAGGTATTCATAAAATATACCCCCATCATTTATAAAAGTTAGAAAATATGCAAAAACATCTTTCATTATAGGGATTTGAATGTTTAAAAGCAATATCAATTCAATTTTTTTCACCTGTTGCGGCTTTGGACGGGACGAAATTCACCGGAGCCCGCAGGACGAAGTGAAAGCAAGAGCAAAAAGAAATGGACAAAGCGGGGACAAAATGATACTGTTAATACGTTTCATGCAAATATATGGAAGGGCATTTTTTATGGATGCCCTGACCGGAAAGGTGGAATAGACATTATGAGCTTACTTAAACAGTGGCGCGACAAGGCCTATGATGAATCTGCAAACAAGGGCGACCTGCAGAGACTGTGGGCGGATTATTTTGAAAAAGAAAAGAATGTATATGCGGAGCTTCTCAAGAATCCTGATGAGGAAGTCAAAGGAACAGTGAAGGAACTGGCAGAGAAGTTTAATCTCGACCTGATGACAATGGTCGGTTTTCTGGACGGCATCAATGATTCCCTGAAGACCCCCAATCCCATTGAAGAGATGGAAGAGGATACAGAAGTCAGCCTTGGCTTTGACAAAGAGCTTCTCTTCAAGAACATGGTCGCTGCCGGTGCGGACTGGCTGTACGGCCTTCCCGAGTGGAACGACATATTTGATGAAGAGACACAGAAGCGTCTCTATCAGGAACAGAAACAGTCCGGTACAGTCAAGAAGGGCAAGAAGATCTATCCCAATGATCCCTGCCCCTGCGGCTCCGGCAAGAAGTACAAAAAGTGCCACGGCAGAAACGGCGCAAACCGCTTCGAGAACTAAACGGGGACATAATGGTAACGATTCAGCATCCCATGTTCAGAATGCTCCGCCTTCTTCACTGTGGGCTGAATAGTCACACAAAATGTAAAAAAAGAGGCACCTTCACAGCATATCAATCAGGCTGTGAGGATGCCTCTTGGTTTTTTATTCTTCATCGCGCAGGACTCGCTCGCGAGTCTTGAACTCAGCGGGAGAAGACCCCGCTGTTTAACAGCTTCTGCCGTTTCCGCAGCAGAAAATATTGCAAAGAGCGTTCAGGCACAGATAGGTCGCACATACCCGCATACACTGATTGCCTGCAGTGACCGGACTTCCGTAGGTCTGCTGTCTGGAGGAATACCATTTGCTGCCGGACTGGAGCTGGGAGAGCATGTTCTGATAGATCTGATTGTCAGGCTCCATGGAGACCGCGCGCCGGGCGTGTTCAAGGGCGACTGCATCATTGCCGACGCCGCTGTTGGCGGCGGCGCTGTAGTAGTACCACTGGGCGCTGCGTTCCTCCATGGCATCCAGGACGTTGAGTGCCTCCTGGAACATGCCGTGGTTGATGTAGCTGGCGGCAGCACGCAGATGGATCGCCTCCTCGCTGTTATCCTGCTGGTAGGCACTCTGGGTCCCGAATCCATAGGAACTGAAAAACTCGTTCCAGAAATCGGAGAAATCCTGATAGTTGCCGTAATAGGTATAGGTGCGCCCGTTTTCATCCTGCCAGCTCTGTCCGGAACTCTGGCTCTGGGGCCTTCCGTAGGAACTGCCAGGCCGGCTTCCTCCCTGCTGGCCTGTCCCGAAGCCGGAAGAGGCGTAAGGATGCTGGCGCTCGTACATGACCTGCTGATAAGCCTGCTGCACGAGCTTGAACATCTCCTCCGCCTTGTCCTTGTTGGGATTATTGATATTCGAGTCGGGATGGTATTTGCGGCTCAGCTGGCGGTATGCTTTTTTTACTTCATCATCGGTTGCGTCTCTGGATATTCCCAGGACCTGATACGGATCTGACATATTGATACTGTCTTTCTATAAATGAAAAAAGGCTATAAGGGATACTGTTTCTGTTAAGAAGACTCTGTTCTGGAAGCGGCTTCCTCTGCAGGGCCGGTATCTGTATGTGCGTCTGCGCCGGTCCGGCGTGCGAAGATTACTTCAAACTTTGTCCAGACGCCGGCGTAGAGTATATTTCGAAGTATATCAATATTTTCTACAATGGGCAATGCCTCAAATGCCCGTGTGCAGGAAGCCATGAGCATGTTCAGCAGTGCCCTTACATAGGCATCAAAGTCAGATCCTTCCTCCCGCATTCTTGTCCGCACGGGCAGAAGCGGATTGAAGCTGCCCGATTCCGCGTCATCCTCCAGATCATCGTAGGCATCCAGAAGGTAGATATATTTTCCCATGTAAAAGCCCATCCGGCGAAGAGGTTCCTCCCAGATATCGTGTTTACAGGCGAAGAGCTCTGCCATCAGATTGCCGAAGCAGGCCCCGGCCGCATCGGGAGAGACTTCCTTTGACGGGGCGGCGCCGTCATCTGTATTTGGGCTGCCGCTGCTGCGGCCGTCTTTTTCCAGTGCATGGAGGCGGTTGAGACAGTCGGCAATGACCTGTGCTTTGTCCGGGTGTTTTTCCTTTGCCTTATTAAAAGCGCTGCGGAGGATCCCGGACATGGCAAGTCCGCGGATCTGCTGTTCATCCTCCCAGTTGTCCCGCATGGAATACCAGGAGAGCAGAATAGTGATATCCGCCGCATACTCCGTATAGGGATTCCGGCGTTTGGGACGCTTGCTGAAAGGATGTACCAGACAGTTGGTCTGCACGAACAGCTCATTCTGCGGCTCGTACAGGCAGGTCAGAAGAAGCGCAAGGAAAGTGGTGTCATAATTGAGCGTGAGCTGAGCGAACCTGCCGTAATGTTCATGCAGATCCTCGCACAGGCCACAATAATAGCTGCGGTACAGGTCAATTTCCCGCATCCGCAGCTCAGGTTCATTGATCACAATATATCCAAACATAGTAATCAGCTCTGTTTCATAAATTCTGTGCCGCACTTGGGACAGCGTACCATGATCCTGCCTTTTCCCCGCGGGATCCGGATCTTCTGTCTGCACTGCGGGCAGTTGTAAATGTGATACTCGATCCTCTGTCCGGCATTATGTCTGCCTTTTCCGAAGAAGGAAGCGATCCTGCCCTTGATGGCGAGATACTTCTGATTCTCTGCGTAACGCTTGGGAATATTGCGGGAAAAGGTGCGGAAATAGATGACGAAAAGCAGTACCGCATAGACGATGCCGGAATACCGGACAAATACCCGCACACCCGGAAATGCAAGAAAGGCATTTGCGATCCAGTCGAATGCAATGAGTACGATCACAAGGATTGACAAAAAGCGGGAAAGCTGATCAGAGCCGTATCTTCCCTGCATAAGGATCGCCAGACGGTAACGAAGATTTTTTAACATGGTCTATCAAGTCCTTTTTTGGAAATTGGAGTTTCCACATTATTTTATGATAATACACATCAAATACAATGAACTTGCTGCAAAAAATCATTAAAAAAGGATTAACTGGCTGCTGCCCCTGCATCAGAAAATAAGACTTGTCAGAAATACGGTGGCACAGCAGCTGATGGCGACGACAAACAGATCCCCGTTTACCCAGGCGACGATCAGGCCGACCAGCAGGGCTGCCGCACCGGACCAGATATTGTCGGTTGCGGTGACGATTGCCGGGAAGGTCATGACCGCAAGAGTGACATAAGGTACATAGTATAAGAAGGAACGGATAAATCTGTTGGTGATGGGCTTTCTGAGAAACAGAAGCGGGAGAAGGCGGATCATGTAGACGGTCAGGCACATGATCAGCAGCGAAATATAAATATTATTGGTCATGGATCAAACCTCATTATGGAAAACCTGTGAAAGACCTGAGAGGGACCGCGGTCTCAGCCATCGGCTTCTGCCTGTTCCTCATCCCGGACTGGATTGAGGGCAGCGGCCGCGCCGGCGATCAGAATGGTCAGGAGAATGACTTTGAAACCGGAAGAGATCTCTCTTGTAGGCGGCAGAATGCTGCACAGCCAGCTGGCTGCCATGGAGACCGCGACAAGTCCGCCGATAAAACGATTCTGTCTGGCCGGAGGGATGATGATGGCAAGGAACATACCGTACAGTGAGACGCTGAGCGCGTTGACCGCCGATGCCGGCAGGATATTGCCCACAAGGACACCCATGACGGTTCCGCCGGACCAGCCCACTACAGAGATGAAGGTGATCGCATAGGTGTAGAAGGGCTCGAGATATCCGGGCACCGCACTGGACAGGCCGAAGATCTCGTCTGTGATACAGTAGGCCACACCGAAACGATGGATGGTCGGGAGCGTACTCTTGAGCTTCTGTGAAAGGGAACAGCTCATCAGAAAATACCGCAGATTGACGATGATGCAGGTCGTGATCATCTCGATGACCCCCGCGTGGGACTCGATCAGCATCAGCGCCGCGAATTCGCCGGCAGATGCCACCATGCCGGTCGACATCAAAAAAGACTGAAAAGCGGAGAGGCCGACGCGCCTTGCCTCGATGCCCAGCGCAAAAGCCACCGCAAAGTAACCCATGCAGATGGGAAAGCCGTCTCTGAGACCCCGCAGGATCCAGCCTTTTCTCGTTGCGGGATACGCGCCTGTCGAACCCGAAACAACGGTATTCTTGTTACCGTTCATACTGCCCCGAATTCGACGTGTTTTTGCGCGTTTTTCAGCGCAAAAACCGGAGTTAAACGGCGCGCGGCGCGCGTGAGAACGCATTGGAATCGCCGCGCGCAGCGTTTCATGTTCACGCCCTTGAAAGGGCGTGAACTGTAACGTATTATGAATTGAAGAACTGTTTTCCATATGTGCAGTACCCATTTTCATTTATTTATGGTAAAATAGCTAATTGTTCGGAACCGGCAGGGGGATGTGGAGACCAAAAAACGCCATCCATGTTATCCTTTTACATTTTTGTCGGAAACGAACTCACACATTATATCATAAAGTGCCGCAAATACAATAAATGTTACTTCATCAACTTGGTTACTTCATCAACTTAGTAAGGAGATTTTACATATGCAGAAAGAACTTGCAAAGACTTACGATCCGCAGGGAATTGAGGACCGGATTTACAAAAACTGGGAAGAGAAGAAATATTTCCATGCGGAAGTAGATCACTCCAAAACCCCTTTTACGATCGTGATCCCGCCGCCGAATATCACCGGCCAGCTCCACATGGGTCATGCGCTTGACAATACACTGCAGGATATCCTGATCCGATATAAGAGAATGCAGGGATACAACGCCCTCTGGCAGCCCGGAACCGATCAAAGGTCATCGACTCCCTGCGCGAGCAGGGTATCGAAAAAGCCGACCTGGGCCGCGAGGGATTCCTGGAGAAGTGCTGGGACTGGCGCAGAGAGTACGGCGGCCGCATCGTCAACCAGCTCAAAAAGCTGGGCTCTTCCTGTGATTGGGACCGCGAGCGTTTCACCATGGATGAAGGCTGCAACAAGGCGGTTACGGAAGTCTTCTGCAAGATGCATAAGAAGGGCTGGATCTATAAAGGCAGCCGCATCATCAACTGGTGCCCTGTCTGCAAGACCTCTATTTCCGACGCGGAAGTGCAGTATGAGGAGCAGAACGGTCATTTCTGGCATATCAAATATCCCCTGATCGAAGATGACGGAAGCATTTCCACCACCCGTTTTCTGGAGTTTGCGACAACCCGTCCCGAGACCATGCTGGGTGATACCGCTGTAGCCGTGCATCCCGAAGACGAGCGCTACGCGGACCTGATCGGCAAAAAGGTCTGGCTTCCCTTTGTTGACCGCCAGATCCCGATCGTTGCGGACACTTATGTTGACCGTGAGTTCGGTACCGGTGTGGTCAAGATCACGCCTGCCCACGACCCTAACGACTTCGAGGTCGGACGCCGCCACAACCTGCCCGAGATCAACATCATGAACGATGACGCCACGATCAACAAGAACGGCGCCAAGTTCGAAGGTATGGACCGCTATGAGGCGAGAAAGCAGATCGTAAAGGAACTCGAAGAGATGGGCCTTCTGGTCCGCATCGAGGACTATTCCCATAATGTCGGCACCCACGACCGCTGCGGAACGACCGTCGAGCCACTGATCAAAAAGCAGTGGTTCGTCAAGATGGACGAGCTGATCAAACCTGCTGTCAAGGCTGTCAAAGAGGGCGACATCCAGCTGATCCCCAAGAGGATGGAGAAGATCTATTTCAACTGGACCGACAACATCCGTGACTGGTGCATCAGCCGTCAGCTCTGGTGGGGACACCGGATTCCTGCTTATTACTGCGACAAGTGCGGCGAGACTGTCGTTGCGCCTGCCATGCCCGACAAGTGCCCTGTATGCGGTGAGACGCATTTCACACAGGATCCCGATACACTGGATACATGGTTCTCCTCCGCTCTCTGGCCCTTCTCCACACTGGGATGGCCGGAGCAGACCGAAGATCTCAAATATTTTTATCCCACAGATGTCCTGGTCACAGGCTACGACATCATTTTCTTCTGGGTCATCCGCATGATCTTCTCCGGTTTCGAGCAGATGGGAGAAAAGCCTTTTAAGACGGTCCTCTTCCACGGACTGGTCCGCGATGAACTGGGCAGAAAGATGTCCAAGTCCCTGGGCAACGGCATCGATCCCCTGGAAGTCATCAAAAACTATGGTGCGGACGCCCTTCGTCTGACCCTGGTCACCGGCAATGCGCCCGGCAATGACATGCGCTTCTCCAACAGCCGTGTCGAGGCAAGCCGCAACTTTGCCAACAAGGTCTGGAATGCAAGCCGTTTCATCATGATGAACATGCCCGAAGACGGAGAGATCCCTGCGCAGATGCCTGCAGGCCTTCTTCCCGAGGACAAGTGGATCCTGTCCGGATTCAACAATGTCGTAAGGGATGTCACGGAGAATATGGACCGCTTCGAACTCGGCATCGCCGTACAGAAGGTCCACGACTTCATCTGGGATGAATTCTGTGACTGGTACATCGAGATGGTCAAGCCCAGACTCTATGAGACGGAGGACCAGCAGAGCCACATGGCGGCACTGTGGACCCTGCAGACAGTACTGCAGGGCAGCCTCAAGCTTCTGCACCCCTACATGCCCTTCGTGACAGAAGAGATCTTCTGCACCATTCAGGACAAGGAGCCTTCCATCATGGTCTCCGACTGGCCGGTATGGAAACAGGAGTTTGACTTCCCGGCAGAGGAGCAGGCGATCGAGACCATCAAAGAGACCGTCCGCGCCATCCGTACCGCCCGCAATGAGCGCGGTGTGGCGCCTTCCCGCAAGGCCAAGGTCATCCTTGTTTCCGAAGATGAGAAGATCCGTCAGATCTTCGAAGAAGACAGACTCTTCTTTGAGCGTCTTGCTTCCGCATCCGAGCTTGTACTGCAGGCCGACAAAGAAGGGATCGGTGAGGGCACAGTCTCAATCGTCCTTCCCTTCGCGACAGCCTTCATCCCGCTGGCAGACCTGCTGGATGTCCAGGCAGAGATCGCAAGACTGAACAAGGAGAAAAAGCGTCTTGAGGGCGAGCTCAAGAGGAGCGCCGGCATGCTGCGCAATGAGAAATTCCTCTCCAAGGCTCCCGCGGACAAGATCGCGGCGGAAAAAGAGAAACAGCAGAAGTACGAGCAGCAGATGGCAGGAGTCATCCGCGAGCTGGAGGAACTTTCTGCACTCTGATTCCGATCATTACCTTTATACCCGATTATGTATACCCGTTCACCTGCTTAAGAGACCGATCAAGGTATTATGTCCGCGGATGAGTATTCATCCGCGGTCTTACGGCGGACAGACTTCTGTTTGGAGCATCATATGATTAATTTTGCGGGGCTCGAATTTATTTTTCGCTTTCTGCCCATTTTCATGATCATATACTGGATTATTCCATCCGCATACCAGGATGCCCTGCTTTTTGTGGGGAGTCTGATTTTCTATGCCTCCGGAGCCAAATGGTTTGTCCTGCTGCTTCTGGGACTGGTGTTTGTCAACTACCTGGTGGGCGAGATGGTATGGGTGCCGCCCCGCAGGCGCAGAAAGGCACAGCAGAGGCAGATGCTGGTCATCGTCGTGGTGATCGATGTCCTGGTCCTGATCGTCTTTAAGGTCCTGGCGCTGAAGGTGAGGGCATCGCTTCTTCCGCTGGGACTGAGCTTCTATATTTTCAAGATGATCTCCTATCAGGCGGACCTGTACAGGGGCTATATGCGCAGGAGACCTTCCTTTGCCCAGGCTGCAGCCTATTTCACGATGTTTCCCCAGATCACACAGGGCCCGATCATGCGGTTTTCGCAGGGCTGGATCGAGAAGCCGACCAATATCCGGCGACGGACAATGTTTGTCCCCAGAGTCGTCACACTGCAGAAGGCAGAGGACGGGATGTGCTTTTTTGCGATCGGACTTGGCATGAAGGTCCTGATCGCGGACAGACTTGGGATCCTCTGGAACGAGATCGCCAAGATCGGTTTTGAGAGTATTTCCACGCCGCTGGCATGGCTGGGTGCGGTGGGATATTCTCTGCAGCTGTATTTTGATTTCTGGGGCTACTCCCTGATGGCGGGAGGCATCGGTCTGATGCTGGGCTTCCGCTTCATACAGAACTTTATCCATCCTTATGCGGCCTGCGGCATCACAGACTTTTACCGGCGCTGGCATGCGACCCTGGGAAGCTGGTTCAGAGATTATGTTTATATCCCGCTGGGCGGCAGCCGCCGCGGACCGCTTACTGTCATCCGCAATCTCATGATCGTATGGCTTCTGACAGGTTTCTGGCACGGAGGAACTGCCAACTTTATCATCTGGGGGCTTGTATTGGGGATCCTGATCGTCTGGGAGAAATTTGTCGTCCGCGGACTGATCGAACGCATTCCGCTGATCGGACATCTCCATGTGATCATCCTCATCCCGCTTACATGGGTAATCTTTGCGATCACCGATCTGAAAGAACTGAAAGTTTATTTCACCCGCCTCTTCCCGTTTTTCGGCGGGGGAGTAGCGGTTAACCATGGGGATTTTGCCAAATATATCGGCATCTACTGGCCCTTCTTTACAGCAGCGATCCTGCTCTGTGTGCCGGTCTTTTACAATCTGCTGGTATGGAAACGCAAAAACCCTGTAGTGATTTTGTTCCTTCTGGCTGTTTTCTGGGTCAGTGTGTATTTTGCCTCTATTTCCGCAGGCAACCCCTTTATGTATTTCAGTTTCTGATCTTCTGCAGGAAAAATAAATGTTGAGAAAATTGCGCCGGATCCCCGGCAGCGCACCGCTGCTGTTTCTGATCCTATTGGTCTGGCTTCTGCTGACGGTCCTTTCTGTGATCGGACCCAAAGAAGCTTACAGAGAGTATTCAACTGAACATGGAAAGCTCCCGCGGCTGTCGGTTGTCATGCGCGGGATCCATGACCATGTCTATCCCTGGTCGGGAGCGCATGGTGCGGATTCCCACGGAGACAGCGGAAAGACATCCGGCGAGGGTGCTTCGCAGG
>ONXK01000278.1 GCA_900321785.1 uncultured Lachnospiraceae bacterium
GCGGATCTTCAAAAGGTGATTCCGGCAGTTCTTCCGGGAGCAGCTCTTTTGACGAGGAGGAAGCATTGGAAAGTGCGGCGGCCGTGACAACAGATAACGCAGGAAACTCTGACAGCTATGAAGATGAGAATATCAAGGTCACCTATACGCAGTACACGACAAACGGGACGACGATCCATGTCGCGGATGTACAGCTCAGTTCCGCGGAGTATTTGAAGACCGCCTTCGCGCAGGATACCTACGGTAAAAATGTTACGGAAGCGACCTCGTCTATTGCGGAGGCCCATGGCGCAGTTTTGGCCATTAACGGAGATTATTACGGCGTTCAGGAGAAGGGCTATGTCATCCGGAACGGGGTTGTTTACAGGGACAAAGCCGGAGACAGTGAAGTGCTTTGCATCTATGCGGACGGAAGCATGAAGATCGTCGATCCTTCCTCAGTGACCGAAGCCGGAGACAGTGAAGTGCTTTGCATCTATGCGGACGGAAGCATGAAGATCGTCGATCCTTCCTCAGTGACCGCGCAGGAGCTGGTGGACCAGGGCGTCTGGCAGGCTTTTTCTTTCGGGCCGGGGCTTGTAGAGGACGGTGAGATCTCTGTCTCCCTGGATTCCGAAGTCGGCAGGGCAAAGGCAAGCAACCCCCGCACGGCAATCGGCATCATCGATGACCTGCACTATGTTTTTGTGGTGTCTGACGGACGTACGGACGACAGCGAGGGCGTCTCTCTCTACGAACTGGCAAGCTTCATGGAACAGCTCGGCGTGCAGACAGCCTATAACCTGGACGGCGGCGGTTCCTCCACTATGGTCTTCCGGAATCAGATCATCAACAATCCGACAGGCGGATTCGGAAATCGCGAAAGAGAGGTGAGTGATATTGTATACATCGGATAAAAATGAGATAATACACTATGCGGACAGCATGCTGCATGACGCGTTTATTTTCCTGGCGGCAGGCATTCTCAGCGCAGTATTCGGGCTGATTTACGAGATCTTCAGCCATGAAGTCTATTCTTTTTATATGATCTATGCCTTTCTGATCCTCCTTGTGCCCGGAGCTCTCCTGAATCTGCTGATCGTATGGCTGGCAGTCAGAAAGGAAAAGGAGCTGCGGTACGGGGTGGAAGCAGAAGAAACTGCAGGGTTCTTTTTTCCGGGACGTTTCACCCGATATGCCTGGAATTCGGGACTTGCTGCTCTGACAACGGGCGCTATATTCAAGGGAGTCCTCGATATTTACGGGACTACGAACAAGCTGATTGCGGTATATCCGGCTGCAGGGACCATTCTGATCGGCGCAGCAGTACTGTCATTTTGCATGTCCTACGCGGCGGTCAGGAAGATGCGCAAAACGCAGACCGCATGATACATGCCCCGGGGTGAAGGTGCATGCGCATATATGCATGCAGATACAGCAGAGTAGAAGGAGAATACAATGACAGAATTGATTCAGCAGACAGATTTTCAGATATTGGACTGGATACAGGCCAACCTTCGGACGCCGTGGCTGGACTGGCTCATGCCAAAGATTACTTTCCTGTGTGAGAGCGGATGGTTCTGGATCGTTCTGACGATTGTGCTTCTGATCTGGAAACGGCACCGCAAATGCGGATGGGGTATGTTCACAGCCCTGATCCTGAGTCTGCTGATCGGAAACCTGCTGCTCAAGCATGCTGTTGCCCGTCCGAGGCCGTGCTGGATCAATACAGATATTGATATGCTGGTCGCGATCCCGAAAGACTTTTCCTTCCCGTCGGGGCATTCAATGGCCAGCTTTGCCTCGGCCACAGTCCTTATGACATATGACAGACGTGCCGGGATACCTGCCCTGATCCTGTCAGCCCTGATCGCCTTTTCCCGCCTCTATCTGTACGTACATTTTCCGACAGACGTACTGGTCGGAACAGTGCTGGGAATCGTGATGGGCCTTATTGCTCCGCGGATCGTGGAGGCAATACAGGAAAAAGTGCGCCGGAAAAGGGAAGACGGGCAAGGCGGAAATGAAGGGAAAGAAGCCGCCTGATCATACCTTTCAGCTTAACTGTCGTAACAGAGAAGCCGCTGCATTGCTGAAT
>ONXK01000185.1 GCA_900321785.1 uncultured Lachnospiraceae bacterium
GCATCGGTATCTTCTTTGGCATCTTCACCCTCCCTGCTCTGCATCCAGCACAACTTCGGTGTGCGGGAAACAGGTTGTTGTAATCTGCGTCCTCTTCGGAGATCAGTTTTTTAATCTGCGTCCTCTTGGGCGACCAGTTCTTCTTCCTCTTCTTCTGCAGCAGCTTCTACAGCATCCTCTGCAACCGCTTCTACAGTATCTTCTGCAGCGTCTTCTGCATCAGTATCAGTCACCGCATCAGCAGGTGCTTCCTCCGGGAAATCAGCATTTTCCTCTTCGAAAACAGTTCCCTCTTCTGCAGCAGCTTCTTCGGAATACTCCCCGGAGCCTTCCTCATAGGCTTCTTCCGCGTATTCTTCATCCGCGTACTCGCCGCCTTCGAAGTCCTCTTCGTCGTAGTACTCGTCTTCATCCGCATCGAGGTAGTCCTCGTAGCGGAAGCCGGGAGCATCCTTTGCCTGTGTCTCGTTCTTGATGTCGATCTTGTAACCGGTCAGGCGGGCTGCAAGTCTTGCGTTCTGGCCTTCCTTGCCGATCGCCAGGGACAGCTGATAATCCGGAACGACGACCTTTGCGACTCTCTCCTCGGGATCTGCGAAGACAGCGACCACATTTGCGGGAGAAAGGGCGTTCTGGATGAAGTTGCCGGGGTTCTCGTCCCATACGACGATATCGATCTTCTCGCCGCGGAGTTCATCCACGATGTTGTTGACGCGGGAACCGTTGTTACCGACGCAGGCGCCGATCGGATCGACGTTGGGGTCGTTGGTCCTGACCGCGATCTTGGTACGGCTGCCGGGCTCGCGGGCGATGCTCATGATCTCAATGACGCCGTCCCTGACTTCCGCAACTTCCTGCTCGAAGAGCCTGCGGACCAGATCGGGATGTGTGCGGCTGACCAGGATCCTGGGGCCGCGGTTTGTGGTGCGGACCTCAAGGATGAAGACCTTGATACGGTCTGTCGGGCGAAGGTGCTCGCCGGGAACCTGTTCTTTTTCATTGAGCATGCCATCGGCCTTGCCCAGATTGACGCTGATGTTCCGTCCGATATTTCTCTGTACAATACCGGTGACGATATCGCGCTGTTTTTCAATATAATAATCGTAGATGACGCTGCGCTCTTCCTCGCGGATCTTCTGCATGATCACGTTCTTCGCGATCTGTGTGGCAATACGTCCGAAGCCTTTGCTGTTGATATCAACCTTGACAATATCTCCGACCTCGGCGCCCTTCTGAATTTTCACTGCGTCATCCAGGGAGATCTGCTCGAGATCGTCTTCCACCTCTTCGGGTGTTGCGACGACTCTCTTCTCGGCATAACATGAATAATCGAAGGAATCACGGTCAATATCGACCTTCACATTCTCAGCCTTGCCGAAATGGTTCTTGCATGCTGTCATGAGCGCGTTCTCAATTGCCTCAAACAGTGTATCGCTGCTGATATTCTTCTCTTTTTCCAGGGCAAGTATCGCCTCTTTCAACTCAGTGTTCATGCTGTCTCCTTCATTATTTAAAAGTCAAATGCCAGCCGGATGGAAGCAATTTCCTTTCGGCTCACTGTCAGCCGGATCCTGTTGGTCTCTTCGGCATGCTTTTGCTGTGCAAGCACCGTTTCATCCGTGATCACGACTGGCTGTTCGGTTTCTTCGGTCATTTCCTGCGCATTCTGTCCGGCAGCCTCTTCTTCAGCGGCCTTCTTCGCAGACTTTTTTGCGGATCCCTTCTTGCCGCCCTTTGCTTTTCCCTTGCCCTTTGCGGGTACAGGAGGCTCGGCTGCCAGGACGATCTCATCCTGGTCGAAGGCGAGGAGTTCGCCGAGAATATCTTTTTCGCCGGACACCGAATGAGGTTTGTAGAGATGGAGCTCCACATCCCGAGCCCGGGGCTCGAAACGATCAGTGTATATGCGTCCGGATTGGGGTCGTCCTTGTCCAGGGCATCCGAGAGGAGCCTGCTGACGTTTTCACAGTCATTAATGTTGACCCCGCCGTCCTTGTCAATATAGACATTGAGGAAATACTCATCGCCCTCTTTTACATATTCAACGTCATAGATCCGGATTCCAAACTGTTCCGCGATGGGGGCCGCCAGGGCCTCCGCGTGCTCTTCGTACAATCTGCTGCCGCCTTTGGCGGATCTGCCTTTTTTCATAAATACCTTTCTGCGTTTTACACATAAATAAAAGTGGACTTGCGGGCCCACTTTTTATGATTTCAGTATTTAATTATCAATGATTGAACCCTGTATTTTCATTACAGTTTGATCATATTACAAGTTACATTCTCAATAAACACGTGTACCATAGCACAATCGAAAAAAAAATGCAAGTGCAGTACACAATATTTTGTAGTAAAAAATAAAAAAGAGACAATCTCTGTCTCTTTTTCGCAGCTCGTACGGGAATCGAACCCATGATTCTGCCGTGAGAGGGCAGCGTCTTAACCCCTTGACCAACGAGCCATATTTATTTTGCTGAGGTGTTTTCCTCAACGCAAGACATATATTATCAGATGCAATACATAAATGCAAGCACTTTTTTTAAAAACTTTGTAGTGTACTTTTTTCAAAATCTTTGTAATGAAAACAGTGAGCCAGACGGACGTGCTTGCAGGTAAAAACAAGCCTATATTTCTCTGGTTATTTTTGCATTTTTAGGGAATTTTAACAAAAGAATATGGTTTTTCCCTATAATATCAACTTGATTAAGGAGTATAATTAGATTTGTGATGCAATGTCGGTTTTCGACACACGGAACTCCGCATACGGTGAGCCGTGGTCCGGTCCATGATCCGAAAAATCTGCTGGGGGGGCTGTTTTTTCGCGGAGCGGATCTCACTTATAGCATCACAAGGAATATGCCTGCTCGACAAACGGGCGCCGGTATATTCGCCTGCTGCATACATCGCAGAAAGGGACACGCATCTGCGTTTGTCCGAATCTGCGGTGCCGGATGTAATATTACTTATTAATAAGGAGGGACAATGGCGAAGTTTAAAAAAGTCCTGGTTGCAAACCGCGGTGAGATCGCGATGCGTATCTTCCGCGCCTGTCACGATCTTGGCCTGCAGACTGTTGCGATCTATTCCAATGAGGATACTTACGCGGCTTTCCGTACGGCAGCGGATGAGTCTTACCTGATCGGCGAGAATGAAAGCCCGCTCGGCGCTTATCTGGACATCCCCAGGATCATCGAGCTGGCGGTCATGCATGAGTGTGACGCGATCCACCCCGGATACGGATTTCTTTCCGAAAACGGTGATTTCGCGCGCGCCTGCGAACAGGCCGGCATCAAATTCATCGGACCCAGATCCGAGATCCTGGATATGATGGGCGACAAGCTCAGTGCCAAGCAGATGGCGCTGGACTGCAATGTACCTACCACTCCCGGAACCAAGGAGCCGCTCAAGGGCCGTGAAGAAGCCCAGAAGCTGGCGATGGAATTCGGTTTCCCGGTCATTCTCAAAGCAGCTGCCGGCGGCGGCGGACGAGGCATGAGACGCTGCGATACTGTCGAAGAAGTCGGCATCAACTTTGACCTGGTCAAAGCCGAAGCACTCAAGTCCTTCGGCAACGGCGACATCTTCATGGAGAAATTCCTGGTCAATCCCAAGCACATCGAAGTCCAGGTCCTGGCCGATGAGCACGGAAATGTGGCGCATCTGTTTGAGCGTGACTGCTCCCTGCAGCGCCGCTATCAGAAAGTGGTCGAGTTCACTCCCGCTTTCTCTGTTTCCCAGGAAGTCAAGGAAAAACTTTACCGCGACGCTGTCGCGATCACAAAGCACGTCGGATATACCAATGCAGGAACTCTGGAGTTCCTGGTCGACAAGGATGAAAACTACTATTTTATCGAGATGAATCCCCGCATTCAGGTCGAGCACACGGTCACCGAGATGGTCACCGGCGTAGACCTGGTGCGCGCGCAGATCCTGGTGGCTGAGGGCGAGCCCCTCTCCGATCCCCGCATCGGCATCGCAAAGCAGGAAGACCTCAAACTCGACGGTTTTGCCATTCAGTGCCGCGTGACCACAGAGGATCCCACCAACAACTTTGCGCCCGACACGGGCCGGATCACCGGCTACCGCATCTCCGGCGGCTTTGGTATCCGTATGGACGAGGCGACCGCCGGCACCGGCGCCATCATCTCCCCTTACTACGATTCCCTGCTGGTCAAGGTCACTTCCTGGGACCGCACCTTCAAGGGCGTCTGCAACAAGGCTCTTCGTGCCATCCGTGAAGTGCACGTCCGGGGCGTCAAGACCAATATCGCCTTCATCACCAATGTCCTGCAGAACGAGACCTTCCAAGCCGGCAAGTGCTACACCAAGTTCATCGACGAGACTCCTTCCCTCTTCGAGATCGAGGGCGGTGAGGACCGGGCCACCAAGATGCTCACTTACATTGCGGAGCGCTCCATCGCCGAGAACAACATGAACAAACTCTATGAGGTCCCCCGCTTCCCTCCCGTGACCGGAAACCGCAAGATGGGCCTCAAGCAGATGCTGGACGCCAAGGGGCCCGAAGAGGTCGCAAAGTGGGTCAGGAAGCAGAAAAAGCTGCTCATCACCGACACCACCTGCCGCGACGCCCACCAGTCCCTGCTGGGCACCCGTGTCCGCACCCGTGATATCGTAAAGGGTATGGACGGCACCTCCGAGATCCTGGCCGACGCCTTCTCCCTGGAGTGCTGGGGCGGCGCCACCTTCGATGTTGCCTACCGTTTCCTGCACGAGTCTCCCTGGGAGCGTCTGGATATCATCCGTGAAAAAGCGCCCAATCTCCTGCTGCAGATGCTGCTGCGCGGCTCCAATGCTGTCGGCTACACCAACTATCCCGACAACCTGATCCGCGAGTTCATCAAGGCAGCTGCAAGCAGCGGCATCGACGTCTTCCGTGTATTCGACTCCCTCAACTGGGTCGAAGGCATGAAGGTCGCCATGGATGAAGTCCTCAACCAGAACAAGATCCTGGAGGCTACGGTCTGCTACACCGGCAATATCCTGGATCCCAACAATGACAAATACACCCTGAAATATTATGTGGATATGGCCAAGGAACTGGAGCACCGCGGCGCCCATATGCTGGCCATCAAGGATATGGCAGGTCTGCTCAAGCCCTATGCGGCCAAGAAGCTGATCTCCACCCTCAAGCAGGAAGTCGGAATCCCGATCCATCTGCACACCCACGACACATCGGGCAACCAGATCGCGACCTATCTGATGGCAGCAGAGGCCGGCGTCGACGTGGTCGACTGCGCGATCTCCTCCATGTCGTCCCTGACTTCCAACCCGTCCATGAACGCTCTGGTCGCTGCTCTGCAGGGCCAGCCCAGAGACACGGGCCTGGATCTGGATCAGCTGCAGTATCTGACGGATTACTGGGCAGACGTCCGCCTGCGCTACAGCGCCTTCGAGGGCGGCATCACAAGTCCTGCCACGGATATCTACCGCTATGAGATCCCCGGCGGTCAGTACACCAACCTCAAGCCGCAGGTCGAGAGCATGGGCCTTGGTAACCGCTTCACCGAGGTCAAGGAGAACTACCGCAAGGTCGACCAGATGCTGGGCGGCATCACCAAGGTCACTCCTTCCTCCAAGATGGTCGGCGACCTGGC
>ONXK01000088.1 GCA_900321785.1 uncultured Lachnospiraceae bacterium
GCATATGCATAAATGTCACTGTTTAGAGATGTCACTTTTACCTGTTTTTTTTGGCACGGAACGGCTTTATTTTGATAACGATTTCAAAACACGAATAGGCTAAATTTGATTTTTTTGTATTTGATTAACTAAAAAAATATTGTAAATATGCGGCTGTTTCTAAATTAATAGATTTTAAATAGGTCAATATTGACATTTTGGACATTGCGATTTATGTGTCCGTGACAGCAAAAGTGTTTGTCACTTTTGAAGGTGACAAAGTCGGTTTTGTATTCATTGCATATTGATATTGCTCCGACATATAATGGGTTCATCGAAGGAAATGAGCAGGCGGTTCAATAACAGCTGCTCATTCCGAAACACACATTTGTTATACATAAAGGAGGTAATGATGAAAGAGAAGGTTCAATCCTTTGGACGGTTCCTCAGCGGTATGGTCATGCCCAACATCGGCGCATTCATCGCCTGGGGTCTCATCACGGCACTGTTTATCGAAGCGGGCTGGGTCCCGAATGCACAGCTTGCAACTATGGTCAGCCCCATGCTGTCCTATGTACTCCCGATTCTGATCGCTTATACAGGCGGTAGAATGGTCGGCGGCGCAAGAGGCGCGGTCATGGGCGCGATCGCCTGTGTCGGTGTTGTCGAGATGCTGGTCAACAACTTCTCCGTCGGTATCCTGGGTATGCTCCTTGCGATCATCGGCTTCTACCTGATCGGACCTATCATGGCAGGTGTTCTGGTCTTCCTGCAGGGCGGCGTTGACATCCTGGTCAACATGGGACTTCTTCCCCTGGTTTCCGTTTTCGTCGAGCCCGCGAAGGTCCTCTTCCTCAACAACGCGATCAACCATGGTATCTTCACTCCCCTCGGCGCACAGCAGGCTGAGACAATGGGCAGATCCATCTTCTACATGATCGAGACCAACCCCGGCGCAGGCGCAGGTGTCCTGCTCGCTTACTGGATGTTTGCAAAGGATAAGACTACAAAAGATTCCGCTCCCGGCGCTCTGATCGTCCACATCCTCGGCGGTATCCATGAAATCTATTTCCCTTATGTTCTGATGAACCCCCTGCTTCTCCTGGCAACCATCGGTGGTTCCGTTGCAGCAATGTTCTTCAACACCCTCTTCAACGTCGGCCTTGTCAGCCCTGCATCTCCCGGTTCCATCCTGGCTATGCTGGCAGTTGCTCCCAAGGGCGGTCAGATCCTGGTCATCATCAGCTTCCTGATTGCAACTGCAGTTTCCTTCCTGATCGCTTCCCCCATCGTCAAGATGTCCAACGGCAGCGGAAGCCTTGAGGACGCACAGAGTCAGATGTCCGATATGAAGGCTGCTTCCAAGGGCCAGGGCGGTGCTTATGCAGCAACTGCTGACGGCGGCGAAGTTGACCTCAGAACTCTTGACAAGATCGTCTTTGCATGCGACGCAGGTATGGGCTCCTCCGCAATGGGCGCTGCAGTCCTGCAGAAGAAGCTCGAAGCTGCAGGCCTTGGCAACATCAAGGTCCAGCACTTCTCCGTATCCGAAGTCCCCGCAGGCATCAAGTTTGTCGTCTGCCACCAGGATCTGGTTGAGCGCGCCAGAAAGTCTGCTCCTACAGCCAGAATCGTCACCATCAGCAACTTCATGAATGCTCCTCAGTACGACCAGATCGTTCAGGAGATCCTGGATGCCAAGTCCAACAAGAACGTTGCAAACGCAGGCGGCCATGACTTCCACGGCGGCGTCCTGCTGAAGAAGAACATCATCCTCAACAACGCACCTGTTGACAAAGAGACTGCGATCCGTACCATCGGTAAGGTCCTCGTTGACAGCGGCTATGTCACAGAGAAGTACGTCGACGGCATGGTTGCCAAGGAAGACGTCTTCAATACTGCAATCGGCAACAACCTGGCAATCCCTCACGGTATTGAGAGCGTCATCGGTGAGATCAAGAACTCCGGTCTTGCAATCATGACCTATCCTGAAGGAATCGATTGGGGCGATGGCGAGATCGTCAAACTGGTTATCGCAGTTGCATCCGCCGGTGACGACCATGTCGAGACCCTGGGCAAGATCGCTATGACCTGTGAGTCTGAAGAAGCAGTCGACCGCATCATCCACATGAGCGTCGATGAGATCTATGACCTGTTCGCATAATAGCTGCCTGCAGTCATAATCTGAAATCATTATCAGCTGCCTGCTGCATCCTGAATCCGGGTGCGGCGGGCAGATCTGTAAAACCGAAATAAAACGAGGAGAAAAAAGATGAAAAAAGCAGTACATTTTGGCGCAGGCAAAATCGGACGCGGTTTTATTGCAGAACTTCTGCATGACAGCGGCTATGAAATCGTATTCGGCGATGTTGTTGATGCACTCGTGGATCTCGTCAATAAGGATCACGAGTATCCGCTCTTTCTGATCGACCATGATTACAAGGAAAAGATCATCGACCATGTCGTGGCATATTCAAACATTAAAGAGCCTGAGAAGCTGATCGATGCCATTTGTGAAGCTGAAGTCATCACAACCTCTGTTATGGCAACCAACCTTCCCAAGATTGCCCCTCTTCTGACCCAGGGTCTCAAAAAGAGACTGGAGCAGGGCGGCAGCAAGGTGACCGTTATGGCATGCGAGAATGCGATCATGGGAACTGATATCCTGAAGAAGGCAATGATCGAGACCGGCATCCTCACCGAGGAGCAGATCGATGCGATTGGCGTATATCCCAACACAGCTGTCGACCGTATGGTCTTCGGCGGCGTACACAACGGCAAAGAAGGCATCGAGATCGGCGACGCATTCGAGCTGGCAATCGAGAGAGGCAAGCTGATCGATCCCGATTCCGAGCCCATCAAGGGTGCCGAGTATGTCGATGACCTCATGATGTACCTGCAGAGAAAGATCTACATCATCAACTGCGGCCACGCTATCGCAGGCTATTATGGCCAGGCTCTCAAGGGATATGAGATCGTTCAGGACGCTCTTCGCGATCCCGACCTGCTTCCCCAGATCCGCGCAGCTATGCTTGAGTCTGCCTCCGCACTGGAGAAGAAGTATGGATTCACCCACGAGTCTCTCGTAGACTACATGGAGACCATGATGGTCAAGCGTTTCACAACACCCGGTGTTGTGGATCCGATCGCCCGCGTTTCCCGTGAGCCCATCCGCAAGATTTCCCCTAATGATCGCATCATGGGACCTGCAAACAACTGCGAAGCTTACGGTCTGGACAACTCCTATCTGCTCAAGGGCGTTGCATGCGCGCTGAAGTTCAAGGCTGAGGACGATGCCCAGGCGGATGAACTGCAGAAGTACATTGCCGACAACGGTGTGGAAGCTGCAATCGTCAAATACACAGGTGTCGAAAAAGACAGCCGCATGTATAATGTGATTCTGGAAGAGTACAAAAAGCTCGGCTGATCAGTTAAAGAAAATACATGAGATAGAAAAACCTTTACAGTATTTTTAAAAAACCTAAAACATCTGTAAAACAAAAGGAGGCAGATTCCCGCAGGAATCTGCCTCCTTGTTGACTGCAGTTATGCAAAAGTTTTACGCGGCTGCAGCCGCTTTCTTTTCAGCCTGCTTCGCAAAGCAGGCCCGATAATCAGACTGGTCTCTATCAAGCCTTGCCTGCAGAACCGAAAACTTCGATTTTGTATTTGACCATGTCGACAATACCCTGGGCGCCGGGAGCGAGGAGCTTGCGGGGATCGAAGCCCTTGCCTGCCTGATCCTTGCCGGCCTCGATGTAGGCTCTGGTTGCCTTCGCAAAAGCGATCTGGCACTCAGTGTTGACATTGATCTTGGAGACGCCGCGCTTAATGGCATCCTGAACCATAGCATCCGGAATTCCGGAACCGCCGTGGAGAACCAGAGGCATGGTGCCGACTTTGTCCTTGATCGCATCAAGAACGTCAAAGCGGAGTCCCGGCCATCCTTCCGGATATACGCCGTGGATGTTGCCGATGCCTGCTGCCAGCATGGTGATGCCAAGGTCAGCAATCTTCTTACACTCATCGGGATCTGCGCACTCGCCCATACCTACGACACCATCTTCCTCGCCGCCGATCGCGCCGACTTCCGCCTCGATGGACATGCCCTTCTCATTGCAGATGGCAACGAGCTCTTTGGTCTTGGCAACGTTCTCTTCGAAGGGAAGAGCGGAGCCGTCAAACATGATGCTGGAGAATCCTGCGTCGATGCAGGCCTTGCAGCCGTCGTATGTGCCGTGGTCGAGATGAAGAGCTACCGGAACAGTGATCTTCTGATACTCGATGACATTCCTGACCATGTCAGCAACATTCTTGAAGCCGGCCATATACTTGCCTGCGCCCTCGGAAACCTGGACGATGACGGGAGCCTGAGACTCCTGAGCGGCCTGCAGAACTGCCTTTGTCCACTCAAGGTTGTTGAGGTTGAAAGCACCGATCGCATAGTGACCGGCATAAGCGGCCTGGACCATTTCTTTTGCAGAAACTAACATTTGAAATCCTCCTTCGTAAAATGAGTTCTGATATTATGTGAATTTCGGACCTGAAAGAGGCGTTCTGCGCATGTTCAGGCCGTCACTTTTCTTATTATATATGTAATCATCAAAAATGAAAAGCCGATAATGGCGTTTTTTTGCGATTGCTTTTTGGGGGTTTGTTTAAAACAGGTATTGCAATTCTTGTTTTCAAATAGTATACTTGCTGAAATCTCCAAAAAAGAAATATAAAAGAACAGGAAACAACTGACAGGAAACAGTTGCAGTTTCTGCAGATGAGGGCAGTTATTCTTCATCGCGCAATACCCGTGACCTCAGTCGTGGGATACGCGCGCAAGACTTGCGAGCGAGTCTTGAATCGTCTCGGGCTGCAGAGAATCAAAAGAAAGGATAAGGGAAATACATGGCTATCTACATCAACGAACCTTCTCACACTTTTAATGAATATCTTCTGATCCCGGGCTTTTCATCTTGTGAATGCATGCCTGCAAATGTATCCCTGAAAACTCCTCTTGTCAAATATCATAAAGGCGGGAAGCCTGCGATCGAGCTGACCATCCCCATGGTCTCCGCGATCATGCAGTCTGTATCCGGCGACCGCCTGGCAGTGGCACTGGCTCAGAGCGGCGGCGTGTCCTTTATTTACGGATCTCAGAGCATTGAGAGCGAGGCGGCTATGGTCGCTCGCGCCAAGGGCTATAAGGCCGGATTTGTCCCCAGCGATTCCAATATCTGCCCTGATGCCACTCTTGCGGATATTCTTGCGCTGAAAGAAAAGACCGGACATTCCACAGTGGCAGTTACGGAAGACGGAACCGCGAGCGGAAAGTTCGTCGGTATCGTCACAAGCCGTGATTACCGTATCAGCCGCATGCCTCTCGATACAAAGGTCGAGACCTTCATGACACCCATCGACAAGATCGTCTCCGGATATGAAGGCATGACATTAAGCGAAGCAAACGATATGCTCTGGGACAACAAGATCAATGCTCTCCCTGTCATCAGCAAGGACGGACGTCTTGTTTCCTTCGTTTTCCGCAAGGACTATGACGCCCACAAGGAGAACCCCGGTGAGATGCTCGACGCACACAAGCGCTATGTCGTTGGTGCCGGTATCAACACCAGGGACTACGCAGAGCGCGTTCCCGCACTGGTCGAGGCAGGCGCGGATGTTCTGTGCATTGATTCCTCTGAAGGATTTTCCGAGTGGCAGAAGCTGACACTTGCCTGGATTCGTGAAAAATACGGCGACACCGTCAAGGTCGGTGCTGGCAACGTTGTTGATAAGGAAGGCTTCCTCTTCCTGGCAGAGTGCGGCGCTGACTTCATCAAAGTCGGTATCGGCGGCGGCTCCATCTGCATCACCCGTGAGACCAAGGGCATCGGCCGCGGCCAGGCAACTGCCCTGATCGAGGTCTGCAAGGCACGTGATGAGTATTATGAGAAGACCGGCATCTATATCCCCGTCTGCTCCGACGGCGGTATCGTTTATGACCACCATATCGCTCTGGCACTGGCCATGGGCGCTGACTTCGTCATGCTGGGCCGTTACTTTGCCCGTTTCGACGAGAGCCCGACCGAGAAGCTTCTCGTCGGCGGCTCCTTCGTTAAAGAGTACTGGGGTGAAGGCTCCAACCGCGCACGCAACTGGCAGCGCTACGACCTGGGCGGCGACAAGAAACTCACTTTCGAAGAGGGTGTTGACTCCTACGTTCCTTATGCCGGCCCTCTGAAAGAGAATGTCGCCAAGACCATCCTCAAGGTCAAATCCACCATGTGCAACTGCGGCGCACTCACCATCCCCGAGTTCCAGCAGAAGGCCAAGCTCACACTCGTATCCGCGACCAGTATCGTGGAGGGCGGCGCACACGACGTCATCCAGAGAGAGAGCAGAGGAGCAGAGAAATAATCGGTACGGCATGCAGGCCGTCCGGCAGCCGGTTAAAATCTGATCATCGGATCATAAAAAAGTAATATAAAAATCACAGATTTCATATTTTATTTTTCGTGGTCCGACAGTATAATAATCATGCAGCAGGAGCTGTAAAGTTCTGAAAAATAAATAGTATCGTGCAGAGTAGGCTGCGGAGCGTCAAGTGCCTGGTGAACAGGGAGTTGTCACCGGGACGAAAAGGATTTTCCCCTGCGTATGGATGAGGGAATCTTCCTTGCGGTTCCGCCGCCGCATCCCGCTGCTACGTCTCAAGCGTATAAAACGCCTCCGATGTAGTAATGGAGAAAAAGCTGCAAAGGAGGTGTTTTTATGTTCAAAAATAAAGAAAACATGTTTGCTCCGCTTCGCGATCTTCATGTGATGACGAGTGCAGCCCTTCTGTCGGCAATCGCCATTATTCTGGGCTTTTTCAAGATCCCGGTGACACAGCTGATCGAGATCCGCTTTTCCATGCTTCCCATCGCGCTGTCAGGCTGCCTCTTCGGCCCTGTAGTCGGCGGTGCGGTCGGCATGATCTCGGATATCGGAGGCTATCTGGTCAAGCCTACCGGACCTTTTTTTCCCGGATTTACCATTACATCCATGGTATCGGGCGTGATCTTCGGCTGTTTTCTTTACAGACAAAAGCCCGGCATTTCCCGTATCCTGATGAGCCAGATTGTGTATACTATCGTCTGCGGGATCCTGCTCAACAGTATCTGGTTGTCCATATTGTACGGAAACGGGTTTGTTGCTGTCATAGGTGCCAGATTTGTGAAGGAAATGGTCATGATCCCGATCAATACCATTATGCTTGCGACGATCATAGAGCCGGTCAAAAGATATCGCAGGGCAGCCTCATGAGC
>ONXK01000154.1 GCA_900321785.1 uncultured Lachnospiraceae bacterium
AGTATCCATGACAGGATCAGTCAGAGCGGCGGTTTTATTGAGAGCGAGGATACCAGCAATGATGACCCCTACTGGTACTATAAGGACCGGACGGGCTCCTCTGCCAGACGCACGCGCCGTTACCTCAATATCACTGCCAGGATTCCCGCGGACAAGTTTGATTCTTTTATGGAGGAACTGAAAAACGACGGACAGGTGATCAACACATCTGTCAATGCCAGGAATATCAGTGTTTCCTATGCCACACATGACGCTTCCCGAAAAGCCCTGGAGATCGAGCAGGCACGTCTGTTGGAGATGATGGACAAGGCGGAGACGATCGAGGAGATGATCTCGGTCGAGAAGCGCCTGACGGAAGTGGAGCGGGAGCTCGGAGATGAGAAGACGACTCTTTCCGAAATGGACCGGGACGTGAATTTTTCCACGGTCTATATAAGCCTTGAGGAAGTGTTTGAATATTCTGAGTCAGTTGTGGAAGTTACCTATGGAGAACGTCTGAAGAGAGCTTTCAATAGCGCAATCGACGGATTTGTAGATTTCTGGGGAGAACTGGTCCTGTTCATTGTGGGGACATTCCCCTTCCTGATCATGCTGGCCGTCATCGTCGTTTTGATCGTGAAGCTCGTCAGACGCGGCAATAAGCGCAGACTGGAAAAGCGCGCCGCCAGGGAAGCGGCCCGCAGAACAGCGGGAACAGCCGGGGACCCCGTCGGGTTCACACCGCCCATCTCTCCCGCGCCACAGGCGGCGGAGGAGAAGACGGCAGAAGATAATGATGAGAAACCCGAATAAGTAAGAAATCGGGACAAATAACAAATCCGAATAAGTAAGAAACCGGGCATGGAATACAGGTCCGGAATGCAGGGCGGAGCCTGATGCAGATCTGCATCGGGCTCCGCCTGTCTTTGCTGCGGGCTTACGAGCAATCATACAGCGGGAGCGCCCCGCCGAAATAGTGATGCACAAAAGGCGCATTTTTTTCAGCGGGGTATGAACACTGTCCACTGAGGTTAAGGAAATTTTATAAAAGAGGGTGCTCATTCATTGTTCAACATATGGTATAATCCTCTTACACTTCAAAGACGTGTGATAAAGAGAGGAGGATGACAATGATCAAGATTGTATCAAAAAACCTGATCAGAGAAGATAAAGTAGACGAATTCAAAAGCCTCATGAAGGAACTGGTGGAGAAATCCTCTGCCGAGGAAGGAAATATTCACTATTCCCTGAACGTGAGCAGGGACAACCCCAGGATGTTTGCTTTTATCGAATTCTGGCGCGATCAGGAAGCGATTGACAAGCACAATGCCACAGAGCACTTCCAGAGGCTCGTACCGATGATGCGCGACATGAGAGAGGATTCCGTCCTTGACATCTTTACAGAGGTGGAGTTCTGACCGCCGGCCGAACATACGGCAGCTATGGATGATGATCGTATTTCGTTCAGAAGATTCATATGTTCCTGCATGTATATTCTGCTCGGGATGCCAGACGGAGAAATCTTATCATGGGAAATAAAATCAATACAAATCCGGACCTGCAGGGGCTGACGGAAGAACAGCGTCTTGCCGAGCGCCGGAAACGCCGTGCGCAGCAGCGCATACGGCGTGAAAAGGCCCTGCGGCGGCAGAAGATTCTGGCTCTGACCCTGGCAGTCCTTTTCATCACCCTGTTCGCAGGCGAAAAGATCCTCATGCACAAGGCGTGGGCACAAAGCCCGCTCTCAGAAAAAGTGCTTGCCTACAAAGGTACGGTCAAAAAGTACGCTAAGCGCGAAAAGATCGAACAATATACCGATGTTCTTCTTGCCATCATGATGGCGGAGACAAAGGGAGAGCACAAAGATGTCATGCAGTCCAGTGAATCCAAGGGCCTTGAGAGAAATTCCCTGGGTCCGGAGGAGTCCATCGAACAGGCATGCATCTATTTTTCGGCGCTTGTCAAAATCGCCCATAATCTGGAGATAGAGGATGACAAAGCCCTGATCCAGGCTTATAATTTCGGCCCGGGTTATCTTACTTATGTTGCAAAGCACGGAAAGAAGCACAAGGAATCTCTTGCGATCGAATTCGCCAAGGAGCATTCCGGGGGGCAGAAGGTCCGTTATATGCACGTTTATGCCATCAAAAAGAACGGCGGATGGATCTATAAATACGGCAATATGTTTTATGAGGCAGTCGTAGAACAGTACCTGTGACCGGAATCGGGATAGAAAAGCAGGCGCAAACTATGCATATGAGCAGTATGCATAGATTGCGCCTTATTATTTGCTCTTCCTTTGTGCAATTTCTGCATTTTTATTGTGTGTTTCTTGGAACAAACATTGTTTCAGAGAAGGTTTTTCAGTATAATTTTAGATAGTTTAAAAAAGGCAGATCAGGCTTGAAGCGGCATAAAGCGGGCACGGACGCCTGCAGTGGATCTCTGGCCTAAGCGGCAGATTCCTGCAGATCCGGCTCTGCTCTATGAAGCTTACGGCTTCACAGATCCAGACTCTATTAACCAGGAAAATGCAAAGGAGAATCAGCATGAGTTATCAGGAGCAGTACAGACAGAAACTGGTCAGTGCGGCGGACGCAGCTGCCGTTGTGAAATCCGGTGACTGGGTTGACTACGCATGGACAGCGACGACCCCCAGGGCGGTGGATAAGGAGCTCGCAAAGCGCCTTCCCGATCTTTATGATGTCAACTTCTACGGCGGCATTCTGATGCATGAGCCGGAGATTTTCAAAATCGAGGATCCCGCGGCACATATGACATGGAACAGCTGGCATATGGGCGGCATCGAGCGCAAGGCGGTTGCCAAGGGATTCAGCTTCTACTGCGCACTGAAGTATTCCGAACTTCCCCGCTATTATCTGGAAAATGTAAAGAACATCGATGTCGCGATCATGCAGGTCGGTCCTATGGATGACAAGGGTTACTTCAACCTTGGACCCAGCGCCAGCCATGCATACGCTGTCATCCAGGTTGCCAAGAAGGTCATCGTCGAAGTCAATGAGAGCATGCCAATCTGTCTCGGTGACCGCAGCGCCTATGTCCACATCGACGATGTCGACATGATCGTTGAGACCGACAACGAGCCCATCGATGCATTCCCGCCCGCAGCACCCGGCACAGAGATCGACCAGGCTGTCGCGAAACTCGTCGTTGAGCGTATTCCGGACGGCGCCTGCCTCCAGCTCGGTATCGGCGGCATGCCCAATGCCATCGGCAAGATGATCGCAGAGTCCGACCTCAAGGATCTGGGTATCCACACCGAGATGTATGTCGATGCATTCGTCGACATCGCAGAAGCCGGCAAGATCACCGGTGCGCACAAGAATTTTGACCGCGGCCTGCAGACCTTTGCTTTTGGTGCCGGTACAAGGAAGATGTACGACTATCTCAACAATAACCCCGAGATCAAGTCCGCTTCTGTTGACTATGTCAACCACTACGACAGAGTCTCCAAACTTGACAACTTCATCTCCATCAACAACGCGATTGATATCGACCTTTACGGGCAGGTCAACGCGGAGAGTGCAGGTACCAGACAGATCTCCGGTGCCGGCGGCCAGCTTGATTTCGTCCTCGGCGCCTATGGATCCAGAGGCGGCAAGACCTTCATCTGCATGTCCTCCACATTCAAGAACAAGGACGGCAGCCTTGCCAGCCGCATCCGTCCCACTCTTGCTCCCGGCAGCATCGTGACGGACGCCCGTCCCAACACAATGTATGTCGTGACTGAGTACGGCGCAGTCAACCTCAAAGGTCTCAGCTCCTGGCAGGCAGCCGAGGCTCTGATCAGCATCGCGCATCCTGATTTCCGCGACGAGCTGATCGCCGAGGCAGAGAAGATGCATATCTGGAGACGCAGCAATAAGCGCTGATCTTTGATCCCTTACCAGGGGAAATGGATGTTACATCAATCGGATCCATTTGCAGACAGCAGCCTTTCCGCCTCTGTTTTTCGGGGGAAAACAGGGGCGGGAAGGCTCTTTTCAGTTATATGCGGATGAACTAAAACAAAGACCTGATGGGGGATAGATATGGACCTTGCTTCATTACTGACACAAATCGACGATATATTGTATACATGGCTGCTGATCTACCTTCTGGCAGGGAGCGGCATTTATTTTTCGATCCGCACACGTTTCGTACAGATCAGACGCTTTAAGGACGCCATGAACTGTATGCTTGAAAAAAAGGACGGAGACAAAGGTGTTTCCTCTTTCCAGGCCCTTATGATTGCAACGGCTTCCCGTGTAGGTACGGGAAATATGGCGGGTGTTGCCATGGCGATCATCTTCGGAGGTCCGGGCGCTGCATTCTGGATGTGGCTGATGGCGATCCTCGGATCGGCTTCCGCTTTTATTGAGAGTACACTTGCCCAGATTTACAAAAAGAAAGAGGGTGCTTCCTTTAAGGGCGGTCCGGCCTACTATATAGAGAGAGCGCTTCACGCGCGCTGGCTGGGAATCATTTTTGCCATTTCCCTGATTGCGACATTTGCCTTCGGCTTTAACGGACTGCAGGCGTATAACATTGTTTCTGCCTTTGATGTCTATGTGGAAGATCTTCAGAGCAGTATTCTCCCCACGGTGATCGGTGTGATCCTTGCCCTCGCTGCCCTTATTATTTTCTTTTCGGGGGACATAATCGGAAAGATTTCTTCTGTCCTGGTACCGGTCATGGCAGGTCTGTATATTCTGATCGGACTCTTTGTCATCATCACCAATATCACAAGACTTCCGGGC
>ONXK01000105.1 GCA_900321785.1 uncultured Lachnospiraceae bacterium
GTGATCAGACGATAGAACCCCTGTCCTTTCAGCAGAAGCGGTGCATAGAGCGCTCCGGCACGATACATGGCTCCGTAGTCTCCTCTCCCTGCAATCCCCGCAATGAAGACAAGCACATTGATGATGATCAGCAGAGCATTCATCCATGGGGCCTGCCTCAAATCTTTTTTTCTCTCTGTGTACATGGCAGTACTTCTCCAAACAGCAGTATTTCCGTATTAGGACACTATAGCATACCGCCGGAACAGTATCAAACGAAAAAGCCCGGCAACCGATTCCGGAAGCCGGGCTTTTTCATGGGATGTAATAATGCTTAGGGGGTAATGGTTGCCAACTCTCGTTGACAAGTGCATAGTACCACAATGAAATCGTTTGCAAAACACCAATATTTAACAAAAATTTAAGAAAAAATCCGGAAATACTTGGTATTTTGCCGACTTTCTGTCCATATCAAACGCAATCGCACAAACCCCATGACAAAATAACGATACCCGTGTCTTTTCCTGTCTTTCCTTCTCTTCCGCCAGCCTCCCGGACAATTAAAACAGGAGCAGCCCGTTCCCCCTTCACAGAAGCAGGATCGGTATCCCGGCGAGCACCCCCGCCGCAAAGCCCGCGATCACATCGGAGGGATAATGTACACCTCCCAGAACCCGGATCAAGGCGGCTGCAGCTGATATGACTAAAAGAACAGCGGCGACCGGCACCGATACCGGCATCCATGCCACGGCGATCAGAGCAGAAGAAAACACATGCCGGCTGGGCAGGGAATTTCCTCTGGTATCTTTATGGATCAGGGGATCGATCTTCCATGCTTCATAAGGCCTTGGCCGGTTGATCTTTGCTCTCACTACTGTCAGGAGGACAAAGCCTGCCGCAGGCACCAGCAGGGAGACCAGAAATTCCTTTGCGGCGCCGTTCCATAAGTGTATGGCCAGAAGGATCGGGTATGCAGCATACATGATCCCCGTGAAGACCTTGTCTGCGGCGCGCAGGCAAAACCAGGCCGCACCGTTTTCACGGATGCGGCCTGTGAGCTTTTGATAAAAAATGCTGTAATCCATATTCTTCATACTTGTGGCCATGGGCGGGTGCCCGCAAACATGTATGATTAAACTACGCATTGCTTCGTGCTCCGCACTCCCGCAATGCTCCACACATTCGGATTCCGCCAAACATGGACGATGGCGCGGCGCCACGGCATTACGGCTCTTTTACCCGGTGATTTCGGCATTTCCGACATCTTCGCCGGCATGCTCGGGCTCGCCTATGGCTCCGGGCTTAACTTTGCTGACAATGACTCTCAGCTTGCCGTTGGGATCTGCGGGAATCTCGTCCAGCCACTGATAGGTGATCTTAAAGGAAGGATCCTTGAACATCGCCATCAGCTTTTCATCCAGCTGTTTTACGATCTCATCCTGTCTTTCCTCGGGAGCGTCAGGATTGCGGACCATCATCATTGTCAGATTCTCGTAATCCTCCTGGACAATGCGGTAGGAAATGATCTCAGGAATATAATTGACAATACCGGAGATATTGCCCCATTCCGTGACGGAGCCGTCCCTGTGATGGATCACATCATTCATACGGCCCTGGACGCCTCTCGCAAAGCGAAGACCGCGGCGCATGTAGCTGTCAAGCTGATCGTAGGAAGTATAGTTGATCAGCGGAAGCTCCGTCTTGTACAGGCAGGTGATCACAGCCATGCCCTTGAGGGCGGGGCCGGTCAGATCCTGATTGTACACATTTACCACAAACAGGTCGCTGTTGACCTGATAATACTTCTTTCCGGGGATGCGCACCACGCATGATCCTGTCTCGCCCATGCCATAGGCATCGATCAGGCCGGGACCGAACACTTCCTGCAGAAGCTCTCTGGAAGGATCATCCAGCATCTCACCGAAAGGAGTATAGAAGGAAGGCTTCCACATATATATGTCGTTTTCCTTAACATATTTGGCTATGCGCATCAGCAGATTTTTGTGATTGTAGAGGTAATCCGGCTCATAGGTGTTGATCTCGTTGACCAGTGTCTGGGTGTCAACACGCTGTTTGATCGTATCAGACATATACTTGCGTCTGAGGATTCCCATTCTCTGTACGATCGAATCATACTCTTTGACGGGGCCGTGAAGAGAATTGGGTCTGGACATGGTTTTGCCGGTGATCGGATTGAAACCGCCGTATCCCATGGTGCGAAGCCAGTTGGCAACGACCCAGGCATATTCTCTGGGAGAGATCAGAACGCGCAGCGGCCTTCCGGTGGAACCGGATGTAGGAGAAACGTGCCAGTATTTATACTTCTCAGGATCCTTTGCAGCTTCCTCATCCATCCATTCACGCAGCTGATCTTTTGTCAGAAGAGGGAACTTGTAGAGGTCTTCCGCACAGTGATAATCATCCGGTGTTGTGCCGGTCTCTTCAAAACGGGCACGATAAAACGGAATCTCATAGGCGGCTTTCATCAGTTCGTGGACCCGTTTCTGCTGAATCTTCAGAATCCTGTCACAGTTTTTGCTGTTCACAGGCTTCTTTTCGATCCGGGCATATGCGCTCAATGAATAAACATGTTCAAGCTTTTTGTCCCGTTCATAATTTCGCATGAAAAATCTCCCTTCAACCGCAAGGTTTTGTCAATCCGGCCGGGTGTACATCGTGATCTGGCTGTAATCATCCAGAATCTCAAGGATCTTTTTGCGCCCGACCCTGTTAAATCGCTCGTAACGCTCCATTACTCTCTTCGTAGTGATCTGCGCCGAAAGCCCTTCTCCTTCATCCAGAGGCGAGAAATCAATGGGATTCAATGAAAGAGCTTCACAGATACGGATCACCGTGCTGTAAGCCATTCCTTCAATCCCTCTCTCCAAAGCAGTCACGAGAGTGCTGTAAGGTATATCCATTTCTACAGCAAACTGCCGCACACTCTTATATTGTGACAGAATCACTCTCTTCAAAATCTCCGCTTTCGTCATGCCGCTTTCCATTTCTGAAACCTCCTGTTACCGACTGAAAAATTATGTAATACGTTTCAGATAGCGGACGCCGATCCATACAGTCGCCGGAATCTGTCAAGTCATTACCTTTCACCGGGCTGAACACTGTATTTCTCAGTCCCAGCCCGCCTGACCGGGGCAAAAACAGCAAATATTACCGGCAGCAAAGTGTTCAAATGAATATTTGACGCCGCAGTTGTTTGCCCACCGGATAATATTATAGCATAGATGATAGGGCTTAAAAACAATTTTTCTATCAAACCTATGCATCCCACACAAAATGCACAAAATTTTGTACTATAAACCAATACTCTGATAATGTTTTTTATACGGAACCTTTTTTCAGAGTCAGGGTGAAAACAATTCTGCCGTTTTCCGCAGATGCACTGATCTTTCCCCCATTGGCTCCCGCAATTGCCCTGGCCGCGGACAGACCGATTCCGTAGCCTCCTTTTTTGCGGCTTCTGTCAGAATCCGCTCTGTAGAATCGTTCAAACAGCCGGTCCGCGTCTTCCGGGATCACGGCAGTCTTACCTTCCGCAGAGAGTGTATTGGACTGAATGATGCGCACTTCCTCTGCTTCCGCACAAGTCCGGACCTCAATTTCTCCTCCGCGCGGCGTATATTTGACCGCATTGTCAAAAAGGATTGAAAGCAGCTGAGCAAGGCTCTCCCGATTGGCGCAGACAGACTGCTCTCCGCTGTCATCCGGCATGATCCTGACGCTGATCTTTCTGCCCGCGGCAGGCTCCGCGAAGTTGTCCCAGACTTCCTGTATCAGCGGATCGACTGCGAAAACCTCCTTTTCCAGCTTCAGAGAGTCTTCGTCCATTCTGGAAAGAGTCAGCAGATTCTGCATCAGTCCGTTCAGCCTGACGGTCTGTGCCCGTATGTTTCGGGTCCACTTGGATTCTCCGTTATAGAGCTCGAGGGCATCCGTATTTGCCTGGATGATCGCCAGCGGCGTTTTCAGTTCATGTCCGGCATTTGTGACAAACTGTTTCTGCCGCTCGATGCTCAGAGCTGTCGGGGCGATCGCGCGTGCGGCAAGGGCATTGACAGGCAGCAGCATGATCAGCCAGCACAGCACAGCGATCAGAGCGGAAATCCCCAGTATGCGGAGCATGTTTTTCCTGTCCGCGGAAATATCCATGGCGACCAGTACGCCCGCCGCCTGCCGGATCTGTGCCTGCTGCGTCTGCAGTTCTCCCGAGAACACAGAATCCGCAGCTGCTCCATCTTCTCTGCCGGGTTCCGGCTGCGCCTCCTCCTGCGAAGTGTCGGATGATGAAGACTTTTTATCCGTGAACAGATACCGGAATCCCTGATATAGGCCCGTATTCTTTCCCTGCGACCGCATTTCCTGCGCCATCTGCCGGGCCCCCTCATCTGTAACCGCATAGATCCGGGAGGTATCCGTCAGTATGATCTCTCCGGATTCATCAAACCACACAGTAAAGAAACGGGTCGAAAGCGCTTCATCCATCGTCATATGACGCCGGAACATGTCCTTCTGCTTATTTTTCATCAGAAGCTGATCCGACCGGTTATCCCGCAGCGGATCTCCCGGTTCCGAAGGCCCTTCAGGCATACCGTCTGTCTCACAGAACAATTCCAGCCTGGTCTTCTCCTGTCTGTAAACAGAATAGCAGTACAGGATATTGATCGCACCGACCAGTGTCACAAGGAGGATCGTAACCGCCAGCATGGAGGCAAATATGAATTTCCTCTTTAACGTTTTGACCATTCCTGCCCCTCATTCCGGAGTCCTTTGCGCAGCGGCCCTTTTTCCTCGCGCAGCGCATCCTGCAGACCCCCTGGTCTGCAGCAGCGCAGTCCTTAGCCCTGCGGTTCCTGCAGAATATATCCGGTCCCGCGTCTGGCTTTGACAGTCACACCGGATCCGACTTTTGCAAGCTGCTTGCGCAGATAGGAGATATAGACCCACACAGATCCCACATCCGCATCGGAATCGTATCCCCAGACTTTTTCCAGAAGATCCTCGGAAGAAAGGTAGATCCCCTTATTGAGGATCAGGACATCCATCAGCCGGCATTCCAGCCGGGAAAGCCCGACCTTTTTGTCCCCGCAGCACAGTTCACTTGTCTGGGGGTTCAGCGTCACATCACCGAAAGACCGTATGTCCGGTGTAAACTCTTCCCTGCGGCGAAGCATGGCCCGGATCCTTGCCAGCAGCTCTCCCATATGGAAGGGCTTGGTCAGATAGTCGTCAGCCCCCAGATCCAGGCCTTCAATCCGGTCCTCGATCTGCGATTTTGCCGTGAGCAGCAGAACCGGTGTCCTGCACCCCTCACTGCGGATCTGCCTGAGAACATCCAGACCGCTTTTGACAGGCATCATAATATCGAGGATTATGCCGTCATAATCCCCGGCGTGAATATAATCCAGTGCCTCCGCCCCGTCATAGACTGCATCCACCTGATACCGGTGGTATTCCAGAATGTCTACGACCGCTTCGGACATAGCCTCTTCATCTTCTGCAAGCAGCAGTCTCATTCCTGTGAATCCTCTTCCGATACATTCAGTGCCGACATATTGCCGTAGTTATACCACTCGATCTTTTCTGCTACCTCAGGGTTGTAAAAGAGCTGCGTTTCCGTCTCTTCCTGCACCGGCATTCTGGAAATCTCCTCATCCTGTTCCAGAACGGCATACGCCTGGTTTGCAGCCTTTCTGCCGTGTTCACGATAGTCGATACTGCAGCAGCACAGACCGCCGTCGGCACACATCTGGTAATCTCCCGTCACAGTGAGAACCCCTGTCTCCAGGACGACATCGCGCACGATATCCATATGCGATGCGACAAAATTGTCTGTCGGAAGATAAATGCAGGCGTAATCTCTGGCAGCTTCCTCCATTCTCTCGCGCAGGTCCTCTTCGGTAGCGGCATGGAATGCCTTCCAGGAAATACCCTTCTCATCCAGAATCTGTGTTGCCAGATTCACTTCAAACTTGGAGCCGACCTCGGTCCCGCTGGATATGATCGCCACAGAAGCCGGGTATGGCGTGATCTGCTCAACCAGATCCATCTGCTGGTCGATGGGGCCCATGCTGGAGACGCCGGTAATATTGCCTCCGGGCTCATCCATAGAACTCACGACACCGGAAAGCAGGAAATCACTGACACAGGCACCGATAATAGGCGTTTCCTTCACGGCAGCGCCCGCGTTCTGCACAGCTTCGGTACCGCAGGCAAAGATCAGCTGATAGCCGTTGTTGGCAAATCCCGTGGCTGCTTCTGCACATTTTAGCGCGTCTCCGTCCGCTCCTCGGCTTCCCTTACAAGCGGTTCTTCCTGCAGGATCTCCTCCGCGGACTGCGTTGAGGACTCGCCGGCGGTCTCCCTGCTGCCCGGCAGGCTGCTGCAGCCGCTTGTGGATATCATGGTCCCGATCAGCAGTACCGATGCCATTATTATTCCTGTCACCTTTTTTTTCATATACTTACCTCTTCAGAAGATCTTTACGCCGGGATCAGGACCAGATCGCCCAGATCAGCAGATAACCGCCCATGACTGCAACAAATGTAAAAGGAATGCCGATGCCGGCAAACTGACCGAAGGAAACCTCATGCCCCTCTTTTCGCAGTATTCCCACGCCGGTAATATTCGCCGAAGCACCGATCGGCGTAATATTGCCTCCCAGAGTGGCTCCTGTCATCAGCCCGAAAAACAGAAGACAGGGCTCGATTCCTGTCCTTGCGGCAATT
>ONXK01000189.1 GCA_900321785.1 uncultured Lachnospiraceae bacterium
GCGGACCATCTGGCTGGTGTAGGAATTCTCGTTGTCATACCAGGAAACAACCTGAACCTCGGTTGTGCCGTTGTCAAGAGGCAGAACCATGGTCTGAGTGGAATCGAACAGGGAGCCGTAGCGCATGCCGACGATATCGCTGGAAACGATCTCATCTTCGTTGTAACCGAAGGACTCAGTGGAAGCAGCCTTCATAGCGGCATTGATCTGATCCTTAGTAACGTTGCCTTCAACAACAGCGGTAAGGATGGTGGTGGAGCCTGTAGGAGTGGGAACACGCTGTGCAGCGCCGATGAGCTTGCCGTTCAGCTCGGGGATAACAAGGCCGATTGCCTTTGCAGCGCCGGTGCTGTTGGGAACGATGTTGATAGCTGCAGCGCGGGAACGCCTCTTGTCGCCCTTTCTCTGAGGTCCGTCAAGAGTCATCTGGTCGCCGGTGTAAGCGTGGATCGTGCACATGATACCGGACTTGATGGGAGCCAGGTCATTCAGAGCCTTTGCCATGGGAGCCAGGCAGTTGGTTGTGCAGGATGCAGCGGAGATGATCTTGTCCTCGCTGGTCAGGGACTGATGGTTAACATTGTAAACGATGGTAGGCAGATCGTTGCCTGCAGGAGCGGAAATGATGACGTGCTTTGCGCCTGCATCGATGTGTGCCTGTGCTTTTGCCTTGGAGGTATAGAAGCCTGTGCACTCCAGAACGACATCTACGCCAATCTCGCCCCAGGGAAGCTCAGCTGCGTTGGCCTTCGCATAAATCTTGATCTCTTTGCCGTCGACTGTGATGGAATCTTCGCCGAAGGAAACGGTATCAGCCTTCTCATATCTGCCCTGTGTGCTGTCATACTTGAGCAGGTGTGCAAGCATCTCGGGGGATGTCAGATCGTTGATTGCTACGATCTCAAAACCCTCAGCGCCAAACATCTGACGGAAAGCCAGACGACCAATACGACCGAAACCGTTAATTGCTACTTTTACTGCCATTTTTGTTCCTCCTACATAAACATAAAGGTTTTAGCAACAATCTGATGTATGCTGAAGAGCGTTGCTCCGTACCCCCCGCCGGAATACAGGTTCAATACTTAAACAGGACTCCGGACTTATAAAGCCTGTAAAGATCTTATCCAAATCATACTGCAGGCACGTACAGCAACCGTCAGATTTTTGTCAGACTTCATTGTACCGTATTCGATAGGTAAAATTCAAGTACTAATGAAAGATTTTAGAAAAACATAACATAAAAGGTTTTGTCACAAACCCCGGACGGAAGGCAGGCCTTTTTCGCAGTCCGCTCCGGCAGCGGCCGCAGGGCGCAAAAAAGGCGGGATCCGTCATCCCGCCATACTCTGCACTCGACAGGAATCGAACCTGCATTAAAGGCGTCGGAGGCCTCCGTTCTATCCATTAGACTACGAGTGCGTATAATGCCCTGTCATACCTATGCCTATCATGGGCGGCTGTATTTTTCAGGCAATCGATATGATATCACAAGTTCTGTGTCCTGTCCAGAAAAATAATGTACATAGGCAGGGTGCGGACATACCCTCTTGTCAACATTAACTAATGAAACAGCAAAAACAGGAGCATTCATTGTTGAGTTTTCTGGTATCTGATACTATAATTAAATACAGGATGTAGTACTTACAGATTCAATTCCGGTAAGTCTGCATCATATTCTGATAAAAGTCCTGTATCACATGTTTACACCGGTTGTGTGCGTCCGATGTCCAGCCTGCGCTGCAGGTCTTTTTATCAGGCAACTGTTTACCTGCCTATGGAGGGAAAGAAAATGCTTAAATCTATCAAAAGGCTTGCCTGTGCGCTTTTGATCGCCGTCTTTATTGTCGGCTCAGTATCTGCCACAAGCGCCGAAGCAGCCCTGTCAAGACCCGGAAGCCTGCGCTTCGTGCAGTGGAACAACACCGCTTTTTCATCTGCAACGATCGCCTGGAAGAGCGTCCCCGGCGCTGCTGCTTATCAGGTCAGATGTGTCTGGACTGACGGCTCGCATAATGTGGGCGGTTACGTCGGCGCCGGTTACAACGGTGTCAGGATCAACAACATGAACTACAAGCACGTCTATGTTACCAATGTACGTGCGGTTCAGGCCAACAGCAGAGGACAGATCACCGGCTACAGCCCCTGGTCCAACACGGTCATCATTACACCCTGGCCCAAGAATGTGTCTGCCAAGCTGACCAGTTCCAAGGGCACGAATGTTAAATTCAACTGGAACATCATTTACGGATCCAGCGGATATAATATTTTCATGTCCACCAACCCTTACGGAAAATGGTACTGGAACCTTTCCACAGCGACAAAGGCCACTGCTACTTCCGGCACTGTCAAGAGTTTCAGAGGCAGCAAGCTCAAAAAGTATCAGAACTATTATGTGAGAGTAATCACGAGGCGCAAACGTTTCGGAGTATTCTGCACAGTACCGGAGCCCTATAAGAGCTACTATCAGTACAAGTTCTACATTTACACCACTTACAGGTAAAAGCAGTTTCAATCTCTCTGCCTGACGACACTGCAATTACACAATTAATGTAAGGAGGGGAATATGCTTAATACATTCAAAAAACTTGCCGCGCAACTCCTGATCGTTGTATTTGTGGTCGGATCTCTTACTTTGACATCCGCGGAAGCAGCTTCTCTGGGAGTTCCCGGAAATCCCCGTTTCCACAAATGGAGAAACACCGATTACACTTCCTGCTACATCCGCTGGAATCCCGTTGCAGGCGCTGACTACTATGAGTATTACTACTGCTGGACAGACGGAAGCCATAAGGTCACCAGCACCGATTGCAATATTCACAGCAAGTATGTAGAAGCAAAGATTTCCGGGCTGAACGGCAGACATGTATATCAGCTCTGCATCCGTGCCTGCAAAAAGGACGGAACCCACGGCTGGTATTCAACACCCGCCTTTATTACTCCCTGGCCTAAGGGTGTTAAGGGCAAGCTGACCAGCAGTTCGGGTACCAACGTAAAACTCTCCTGGAAAACTGTCTATGGCTGCAGCGGCTATAATGTATTCCTTGCCACCAATCCTTCCGGCACATGGCGTTACAATCAGTCGACCAGCACAAAAGCTACCTCAACCTCCGCTACTGTTAAAAAGTACAGAGGCAGCAAGCTTAAAAAGTATCAGAACTACTATGTGAGGGTCATCACCAGACGTCACCGCAACGGTCAGTTCTGCACAGTGCCTGAACCCAGCAAGAAATACTATCAGTACAAGTTCTACATCTATGACGTATATTGATCGTGACATGTATTGATCGATTGTTCGGCAGAATCTGAATTGAAGATTGCCAAACGGTTCGACAGATTCGATGTAAGGGGACAAACAATCGCACACAGAATCGTTTTTGAATTTGCCTGAACGATACAGGCGGCAGGGAATCGGTTTTCATTCTCTGCCGCCTGTTTTTCATTTACATAAGAAAGGAGCTCCCGGAATTGAACACCCGCAATTCTTTTCCTGATTCCATCCAGATCATCCGCAGCAAAAGACGCACACTGTCTCTGCAGGTCAGACACAACGGACAGGTCATTGTCCGTGCCCCCTACAGTACTTCCCTGGCAGAAATTGAAGCCTTTATCCGTAAAAACGCCGGCTGGCTGAAAAAACATATGGATATGGTCGAAAGGGAACAGGAAAAGGAAGCTGCTTCTCCGTGTACAGTATGGCAGGATCACCATCCGAAATCAGAAAACCCGGTGGGGAAGCTGCTCCTCAAAAGGAAACCTCAATTTCAACTGCCTGCTCATGCTGGCACCGCCGGAAGTCCTGGATTATGTGATCGTACACGAGCTCTGCCACAGAAAAGAAATGAACCACTCTCCCCGCTTCTGGTCGGAGGTCGCCAAAGTGATCCCCGATTATAAAAAGCATGAAAAGTGGCTCAAAACAGAAGGAACCCGGCTCATGCGGCGCATGACCGGGTAAGGCACGATATGTCCGGCTGCACGATCATACCCAGTCCGTAATGGTCTCATCCGAAACGCTTACGCACTGCTCCCAGGCGCCGGAATAGGGATCGTATACACCCACCGTCTTAAATCCGGCATCTCTTGCTGTCTGCAGGGCTGTATAGGAATCCTCATAAACGTAAATGTCCCGGGGCTGTGCGCCCAGTCTGCGGGCAGCTTCCAGGAAAGCGTCAGGGCGGTCCTTGCCGCAGCCGACTTCTTCGCAGCTCATGATAAAGGCAAAGTAGTCTTCTACACCCAGCCTCTGCAGGCAGAGGTGCACGAGGGGCAGGGCGGTCGCTGTCACGACGCACAGTTTCGCGCCTTCTTCCTGCAGCATATCCAGATGCTCACGGACATTTTTTTTCAGAGGAATGTCCTCCGCATAATGCCTGCGCATGACTTCGTTGAGCTGCCGCAGGATCTCTTCCGACGTTTCGGGAAGGTCATATTCTTTTTTCAGATACACACAGGCCTGGGGCATGGTCATGGTCCTGAGAATCTCGACCAGTCCCTCGGTACTTTTGGTGATCCCTCTCTCGACCAGATAATCCGGGCTCAGGGTATTCCAGTAGGGCATGGAATCGATCAGAGTGCCGTCCATGTCCATGATACAATATTTCTTATCTGTCAAATCCTGTCTCCTGCCCTGTCATATTTTTTGTATCGCATTTTTGAATCGCACTATTTTACAACATGTATTTTTCGATCACCTCGGTGACGCGGGGAATGATCTGGGATGTACGGGATACGATTCCCTCCTGGAAGCTGTTTTCCTCGCCTTCCTTGTCCGGAAATGCTTCGTGGACCCATTTTGCCTTATCCCCGGC
>ONXK01000067.1 GCA_900321785.1 uncultured Lachnospiraceae bacterium
GTCCAGGAGACCCTGGCCGGCGAGGGGCAGAACGGGATCCAGGTTTATATTGGTGAAGAAATGCCTGTGGCGCGCATGCGCGACTGCAGTGTGGTCACTGCGACCTATGAGCTGGGGGAAGGCATGAAGGGAACGATCGGCATCATCGGTCCCAAGCGCATGGACTACGACAAGGTCGTCGGCGTCATGCAGGACATTATGGAGCAGCTGGGCGACCTGTATAAACCGGAAGGCAAAGCAGAAGCAGGAACAGATCCGGGTCAGAATGCGGATGTTTCAGCCCCCGGTCAGCCATTTACAATTCCGGAGATCCGCATCCCGCAGATCAAACGCATCGAGATCAAGGAAATGTAGAGGGAGAGCGCGCCCGGGACCTTTGTGCAACTTGACGAGACGGGGCTTTTACCAGATTTTGACTTTCATATCATAAATATTCAGTTACATGGTGCCTGCGTTTGAGGGGGGCTGTATTGTAACAACAGAAAAGCACAGGGGCAGTTAGTTCATACCCTTGTGCTTTTTGAATTGCCTGCTGCCGGCTGTTACATTAGACGGGATGCTGCCTTTTCTTTATGTCTTTTCACAGATTCTTTATAAATCTTTGTTGACATCCGTCCTTTAGGGTGCTATTCTCTCAAATGAAAGATGTTAGCACTCGAAACAAGTGAGTGCTAACAGAACTCGAAAACAGACAGAAAGGAAGCCCATATTTCATGGAAGAAAAGAAAGTGGAAGAGATTCTGCAGGACGAAGAGATCCCTGTAACAGAAGAGGCTTCAGGAGAAGGGGAGGCCGTTCAGGCACAGGATGCTGAGGTTCCTGAGACAGAAACAGCAGAATCCGATACAGAGGCCGGTGAGGCCTGTGCTGAAGAGACGGAGGAAGCGGAATCCGAAGCGGATTCTGATGAAAATAATACCGATGGCGAAAAGAAAGGCTTTTTCAGCAAGCTGAAAAAGGGCGACAAGGAAAAGGCCGCCATGGAGGAGAAGATCGCGGGACTTGAGGACCGCGTGAAGCGCCAGATGGCTGAGTTTGAGAATTTCCGCAAGCGGACCGAAAAGGAGAAACAGACCATGTTCTCCATGGGCGAGCGCAGCGTCATCGAGAAGATGCTTCCCATCGTGGACAACTTCGAACGCGGCCTTGCGGCAGTTCCCGAGAATGAGAAGGACACTCCCCTGGCAAGCGGCATGGAAATGGTCTACCGCCAGCTGGTCAAGCAGCTCGAGGACCTCGGCGTCACACCGATCGAGGCGGTCGGACAGGAATTTGATCCCAATTTCCACAATGCAGTCATGCAGGTGGAGAGCGAGGAATATCCCTCCGGCACCGTAGCCCAGGAGTTCCAGAAGGGTTACAAATATCACGACGCAGTCATCCGCTATAGCATGGTCGGCGTTGTGCAGTAGGACTTCCGGAGAACTTTTTAAAACAGGCAGATATAAAAACAGATACAGAAGAAAACAACAGCGGCAGCGCCGCTTTGACGATATACAGTACCTGAACAACGGATAACACATTAACACAGCTTATAGATAAGAAAAAACAGGTAATTGAAACAGAATTAGTCTGATAGACGAAATCGCATATTATCGAGTTTTTCGTTGAAATAAGGAGGAAAATTATGAGCAAAATCATTGGCATCGATCTGGGAACCACAAACAGCTGCGTAGCAGTCATGGAGGGCGGCAAGCCCACAGTTATCGCAAATGCAGAAGGCGCAAGAACAACACCTTCCATCGTTGCTTTCACAAAGAACAATGAGCGTCTGGTCGGCGAGCCCGCAAAGCGTCAGGCCGTCACAAACGCAGACAATACCATCTCTTCCATCAAGAGAGATATGGGTACAGACCACGGCCGTACCATCAACGGCAAGAAGTACAGCCCCCAGCAGATCTCCGCATTCATCCTGCAGAAGCTGAAAGCGGACGCTGAGAGCTACCTGGGCGAGAAGGTTGACAAGGCTGTCATCACTGTTCCCGCATACTTCAACGACGCACAGCGTCAGGCAACCAAGGATGCCGGCAAGATCGCGGGCCTCGAGGTCGAGCGTATCATCAACGAGCCCACCGCAGCTGCTCTGGCTTACGGCCTGGACAATGAAAAAGAGCAGAAGATCATGGTCTATGACCTGGGCGGCGGCACATTCGATGTCTCCATCATCGATATCGGCGACGGCGTTATCGAAGTTCTGTCCACCAACGGTGACACACACCTCGGCGGCGATGACTTTGACCAGAAGATCATGGACTGGATGGTCCGCGAGTTCAAGGCAAAAGAAGGCGTTGACCTCTCCGGTGACAAGATGGCTATGCAGCGTCTGAAAGAGGCGGCTGAGAAGGCCAAGAAGGAGCTTTCCGCTTCCGCAACCACCAATATCAACCTGCCTTTCATCACTGCAACAGCAGAGGGCCCCAAGCACTTTGATATGGACCTGTCCCGCGCTAAATTTGAAGAGCTGATCAGCGATCTCGTAGAGAGAACGGCGATTCCTGTACAGAACGCTATGCGTGATGCAGGCCTCAACAACTCCGATATCGGCAAAGTCCTGCTGGTCGGCGGTTCCACTCGTGTTCCCTGCGTACAGGAGAAGGTCAGACAGCTGACCGGCCAGGAGCCTTCCAAGACCCTGAACCCCGATGAGTGCGTAGCTCTCGGCGCTTCCATCCAGGGCGGCAAGCTCTCCGGCGACAAGGATGCAGGTACAGATATCCTTCTTCTGGATGTCACACCTCTTACTCTTTCCATCGAGACCATGGGCGGCATTGCGACTCCTCTGATCGAGCGCAACACCACGATCCCGACCAAGAAGAGCCAGGTATTCTCCACCGCAGCCGACAACCAGCCCGCTGTTGACATCAATGTTCTGCAGGGCGAGCGTAAGTTCGCACGCGACAACAAGTCCCTCGGCCAGTTCCGTCTGGATGGTATCCCGCCCGCAATGCGCGGTGTGCCGCAGATCGAGGTTACTTTCGATATCGACGCAAACGGCATCGTCAATGTATCCGCAAAGGACCTGGGAACCGGCAAGGAGCAGCACATCACCATCACTGCAGGCTCCAACATGTCTGATGAAGAGATCGAGAAGGCTGTCCAGGAAGCTGCTCAGTATGAGGCTGAAGACCGCAAGCGCAAAGAGGCAGTTGAGGCCCGCAACGAGGCAGACTCCATCGTCTTCCAGACCGAGAAGGCCATGAAGGAAGCCGGCGACAAGATCGACGGCGCAGTCAAGGGCACAGTTGAAGCGGATATCGCTGACCTCAAGGCAGTTCTGGAGCGCACCAAGGATCAGACCGACCTCTCCGATTCCGATATCGATGCTCTTAAGAGCGGCAAGGAAAAACTGATGAACGACGCACAGCAGCTGTTCGCACAGATGTATCAGGGTGCACAGGGTGCAGCAGGTCCCGATATGGGCGGCGCAGCCGGCAATTACCAGGAGACACAGAGCAATGCGGCAGATGATGATGTCGTAGACGGTGATTATCGCGAAGTCTGATAACGGCACATATCATTCTATTATCAAGTAAATGACACATATGCGGCGGCCCGTCACTTGACGAGGCCGGCGCAGTGTGGTATAAAAGCAAATTGTTGCCCCTGTAAGCGGGCACCGGCCGAGTATTTTATTCTTCATCGCGCAATACCCGTGACTTCAGTCGTGGGATACGCGCGCAAAAAGTAAAACTCGCTTCATCGTGGGTACAATCCCGCGATGAAGAATAACGCTCCCACACACCAAAGGTGTGTTGGATGCAGCACGGATGCGGAACGGAAGATGTTGCCCTTAGGGGCAACCCGCATCCGGCGCGCAAGACTCGCGAGCGAGTCTTGAAATTATATCTTTTGAAAAAAACATGTTTTGAAGAGTGAACACTGCCCAGGCTGCGCAGGCGGCCTGGGCTGAATCTGTGATTTGAGAGAAGCGTCTTGAATTGAACAGAATGAAAGGCGTGCATACTGCACAGGTATTTGTAACCCATATATTGGATTGGATGGAGTATGGCTGAACAGAAGAGAGATTATTACGAGGTGCTGGGCGTCAGCAAGACGGCCAGCGACGAAGAAATAAAGAAAGCCTATCGTGTGCTTGCAAAAAAATATCACCCGGATATGCACCCGGATGACAAGGAAGCGGAAGCAAAGTTTAAGGAAGCTTCCGAAGCATACGCGGTTCTGAGCGACAAGGAGAAGCGCGCGCAGTATGATCAGTACGGTCATGCGGCGTTTGACGGCACCGGCGGTTTTGGCGCCGGCGGCTTTGACTTTACAGGCGCGGATTTCTCGGATATTTTCGGAGATCTGTTTGGCGGTATGTTTGGCGGCGGCAGAAGCAGAGGCGCTTCCAACGGTCCTATGAAGGGAGCAAATATCCGCACCAGTGTCCGGATCACCTTCCTTGAAGCTGTTTTCGGCACGGAGAAAGAGCTGACGCTCAACCTCAAGGATCCCTGCCCTACCTGCAACGGCACAGGCGCAAAGCCCGGCACGTCTCCCCAGATGTGCCCCAAGTGCGGCGGTAAGGGACAGGTCGTCTTTACACAGCAGTCCTTCTTCGGAACGGTCCGAAATGTCCAGACCTGCCCCGACTGCGGCGGCAGCGGCAAGATCATCAAGGACAAATGTGCGGACTGCGGCGGCACAGGCTATATCACCAGCCGCAAGACCATCAATGTCACGATTCCCGCGGGAATTGACAACGGCCAGAGCGTACGTATCCGCGAAAAAGGCGAGCCCGGCATCAACGGCGGACCCCGCGGCGATCTGCTTGTAGAAGTGATCGTATCTCCCCATGAGATCTTTGAGCGCCAGGGAACAGATATCTTTTCCATGGTCAGCATTTCATACCCGATCGCAGCCCTCGGCGGCAGCATCATGATCGATACTGTTGACGGAAAGATCGTCTATGATGTCAAGGCGGGAACACAGACCGGAACCCAGATCCGCTTCCGCGGAAAGGGTGTACCGTCCCTGCGCAATAAAGATATCCGCGGCAATCATTATGTCACTCTGGTGGTGGATGTCCCGACAAAGCTCAGCAAGGAGGCAAAGGAAGCCCTCCGGAAGTTTGACGAGCTGACAGGTGATTCGCTCACTGCAGTGGACCGCGCCGGTGCAAAGGACGCCGACACGGACAAAAAGGAGCATAAAGAAAAGAAAAAACGTTTCTGGGAGAAATGATGAAATAATGCCGTAGATCGCCGTAGAACACGGGGGTCGCGAAAAAACAAAGCTTGGCATTGCCGCGAAAAACACCTCGCGTTTCAGGTGGATCTGAGCGGCAACACAGAATCATAGATGTAACCGTAAGGTTGTCAGGGGAATTGTCTCCTGACAACTTTTCGTGTTATTGTGTATCTGTCTGTCACAGAAGATATTTCCGCGACGAGACGGAGTTCCTGCTGCCAGCTTTTGAATTTTACATCATATCATTTATCTTTATTTATATCTTTATTTATATTTTTACCGGGAGGACAGGCCGCGACATGAAATGGATGAGATTCAGAGTCCGCACCAAAACGGACGCAGAGGATATACTGATCAGCTTTATGGAGGATATAGGGCTGTACGGAGCCCAGATCGAGGACAATGTGCCTCTTACAGCCTCTGAAAAAGAGCAGATGTTTGTGGATATCCTGCCGGAGGGACCGGCCGATGACGGCACTGCTGTCCTCAGCTTTTTCCTGGAGGAGACAGAAGACGGAAACCTCATCGTAGATGATGCAAAATGCACACCGGAAGAGGTCCGGGAGAAGATCCTGGCAAAGATCGAGGAGATCCGCGCCTTTACAGATCTGGGTGAGGGAACCGTCACCATTGACGAGACAGAGGATATCGACTGGATCAACAACTGGAAACAGTACTTCCATCAGTTCTGGATTGATGATATACTTGTGATTCCTTCCTGGGAAAAACCCGAACCGGTCATGGAGGACGGACATGAGAAGCAGCCCCGGCTGATCTTCCACATCGATCCCGGAACAGCTTTCGGGACCGGCATGCATGAAACGACGCAGCTCTGCATCCGGGAACTTCGTAAATATATCACGCCGGAGACCTTCCTTCTGGATGTCGGGACCGGCAGCGGGATCCTGGCCCTGCTGGCACTCAAGCTCGGAGTCCGCGGCGCGGTAGGAACCGATCTTGATCCCTGCGCGATCCCTGCCATTGCCGACAACTGTCAGGCCAACGGCGTCGATCCGGCTCTCTTTGAAGTCCTGCTCGGCAATCTCATCGATGACCCGGAAGTGCAGGCAAAAGTCGGTGAAAACCGCTATGACGTTGTACTTGCCAACATCCTGCCGGATGTCCTGGTGCCCCTTACTCCCCAGGCAGTTAAATGCCTTAAATCCGGCGGTATCTACATCACTTCCGGAATTCTCATCGAGCGCGCGCAGAGCGTCAAAGATGCCATGCTGCGCGAGGGACTCGAGATCGTAAGCGTCACAGAACAGGGCGAATGGTGCTGTGTGGTCGGCCGCAAAGCCTGATTCGCTTCTATTCGCTTCTTAAGGAGAAACGCGCTGTATGACCCAGATTTTCGCAGATCTTTCCTCCATGCAGGACGGAATGCTCGCCATAGGCGGAGAAGACTACAATCATATCAAAAACGTTCTCAGGATGCATGCCGGAGAGAAGATTTCTGTCCGGGGCACAGACGGAAACAGCGGCGAGCATATTTTTGAGATCGTCTCTTTTTCGGACAGCCTGGTCCAATGCCGGCTGCTCTCCGTAAAGGAGTCCGACGTTGAGCTTCCGGTCCGCGTGATCCTCTTCCAGGGGCTTCCCAAAGGCGACAAGATGGACCTCATCGTCCAGAAGACGGTGGAAATGGGCGTCTCGGAGATCGTTCCGGTCGAAATGCACCGCAGTATTGTAAAGCTGACCGGTGACAAGCGCCGCAAGCGGGTCATGCGATGGCAGTCCATTGCCGAGGCGGCAGCAAAGCAGAGCAGACGTGCGGTGATTCCGCAGGTCAATGTGATCCTGACATATAAAGAGGCTCTGCAGTACGCGGCTTCTGCGGCAGACCTGATCCTGGTGCCTTATGAGGCGATGGCGGATGAAGCAGGGAACGGGACCCGGGCGCTTCTGGAATCTTTGAAGCCCGGTCAGACAGCTGCCGTATTCGTCGGCCCGGAGGGGGGATTCGAAGAATCCGAGATCGGTGCGGCTCTTGAGATCGGAGCAAAGACGGTCTCTCTGGGGAAAAGAATCCTGCGGACAGAGACTGCAGCCCTGGCCTTTCTCGCCTTTTTGATCTATCAGTTTGAACTGGACTGATCTTTGTGTACAGAGCAGGAAAGAAAAGATAAAAAACAGCCCTGCGCAACAGAAACGAGAACAGATTTATGAATGAAAAAAGAGATATCTACCTCGATAATTCCGCGACGACCCGGTGCTTTCCGGAAGTGGCAGCTCTGATGAATGAGCTCTTTCTCGAGGATTACGGCAATCCGTCCGCCATGCACCACCGGGGCGTCACTGCGGAACGGCGCATTGCGGAAGCGAAAAAGATCCTGGCCGGGATCCTGAAGGCGAAGGAAAAGAATCTTTGCTTCACATCCTGCGGAACGGAGTCGGACAACCTTGCGATCATCGGCGCGGCCATGGCTTCGCAGCGGAAGGGAAAACATCTGATCACAAGCCTGATCGAGCACCCGGCAGTTCTGGAGACCATGAAATATCTGGAGACACAGGGATTTGAGATCACCCGGCTGGGTGTTGACCGGGACGGCCTGATCTCCCCGGAAGAGATCGCGGCAGCTGTCCGTCCGGACACGATCCTGGTGTCTGTTATGCATACGAATAATATTATCGGCGCAGTGGAGCCGGTCGAAGAGATCGGAAAGGCCGTTAAAGCCGCAAATCCGAATACGCTCTTTCATGTCGATGCAGTGCAGGGCTTCGGCAAGGCACAGATTTATCCCAAACGGATGAATATTGACCTTCTGTCGGTCAGCGGACACAAGATCCACGGCCCCAAGGGAACCGGATTTCTCTATATTGCAGACGGCGTGCGTCTGGTACCGCAGATGCACGGCGGAGGACAGCAGAACGGCCTGCGGTCCGGCACAGAAAATGTTCCCGGCATCGCCGGTATGGCGCTTGCCGCCAGGATGCTCTATAAAGACCTCGACAGTGACCGGGCAAAACTGTTCTCCATGAAAAACCGCCTGATCGAGCGCCTCGGTGTCATCCCCGATGTTGTTTTTAACGGAAGAACAGATGAGACAGCGGCTCCTCATATCCTGAGTGTGCGTGTGCGCGGTGTCCGCGCGGAGGTTCTGCTCCACGCCCTGGAGGACAAGGGTATCTTCGTATCCGCCGGCAGTGCCTGCTCTTCCAATCATCCCCGTCCTTCCGAGACCCTGATGGCCCATCGGCGTCCCGGCAAAGGAGATGGAGAACTCGATCCGGATCAGCCTCTCTGTCATGAACACAATGGAAGAGATGGATGCGGCGGCTGATGCTGTCGAGGAGCTTGTTCCGTTTTTGCGTAAATTTGTAAGAAGATAGAGTGAAAAATATTGCTGATGCAATATTTTTCACTCCAGAGGTTTGCGTCGAAGCGCCGCAAACCTCCGCCGGATCCCATCGGAGAAATCGCCTTCGCGATTTCTCCTCGGGGGTCTCAGCGCAGGAGCGCTTCGACATGGACGATGCCTGCGCACTAAAGTGCTCCGGTTTATCCGTTTTGGGAGGTAGAATGAATAAATACGATGCGTTTCTGATCAAATATGCCGAGATCGGCATCAAGGGAAAAAACCGCCATATCTTTGAGGAAGCACTGGTCCGCCAGATCCGGATCGCCCTGCGCCCCTGTGAAGGGCACTTTAATGTGATCCGCACCTACGGAAGGGTCTTCGTAGAGGCGAAGACCGACTATGACTTCCAGGAAGTCACCGAAGCTCTGTCCCATGTATTCGGAATCTGGGGCATCTGCCCGGTCGCCGAATATGACCTCATGCCCATCGAGCAGCTCTGTGAGACCGCTGCCTCTTTTATGAAGTCCGAATATCCTGATGACGGAACAGCGGCAGCAACGCATACGTTCAAGGTGCGCACCAGGCGCATGAATAAGGAATATCCCCAGGATTCCCTCGTGGTCAATGCCGAAGTCGGGCACGCTGTGCTCGAGGCCTGCCCCAATATGACGGTGGATGTGCATAAGCCCGAGGTGACCTTCAGCATTGAGATCCGTGAGAAGATCTATCTCTATTCGCAGGTCATTCCCGGACCCGGCGGTCTTCCCGTGGGTGTCGGCGGAAAGTGCATGCTGCTCCTTTCCGGCGGAATCGATTCCCCCGTTGCGGGCTACATGGTGGCCAAGCGCGGCGTGAGGATCGACGCGGTCTATTTCAATGCCCCGCCTTATACCAGTGAGCGCGCCCTCCAGAAGGTCATTGACCTGGCACGGGAGATTTCCGTCTATACCGGACCCATCCGCCTGCACAATATCAATTTTACAGAGATCCAGCTCTATATTTATGAGAAATGCCCGCACGATGAACTGACGATCATCATGCGCCGCTATATGATGCGAATCGCGGAGAGGCTGGCAAAAGAAAACGACTGCCTGGGCCTGATCACAGGAGAGAGCATCGGACAGGTTGCTTCCCAGACTCTGGCAGCTCTTGCAGTTACCAACGAGGTCTGCACGCTCCCTGTATTCCGTCCCCTGATCGGTTTCGACAAGGAAGAGATCGTCCATGTATCCAAGAAGATCGGGACCTATGAAACATCGATTCTCCCCTATGAGGACTGCTGCACGATCTTTGTGGCGAAACATCCCGTCACAAAGCCCAAGGCAGATGTGATCCGCAAGCATGAGCACAACCTTGACGAAAAAATAGATGAAATGGTGGAACGGGCTATTGCGACTGACGAGATCATCAACGTCAGCACGTATCGCCCGCAGGAAGAGCGATAAAAAAACGCGTGTACCGGTCAGGCCGGCACACGCGCAGTTTTTCGAAACCGCAGTGATCCTTTGTTCACTGTTTATCCGTTTTGACAATGAATATGTCACTTGATGATGTAGGGATCAAGTGTCTTGAGAATCGTGTCCAGATTTTCAGTGGCATGAATATTGAGGCTGATCGGACGGGAAAGATCAAGAGAGAAGATGCCCATGATCGATTTTGCGTCGATGACATAACGTCCGGACACGAGATCAAAATCATCGTCAAATTTGGTGAGGTCATTCACAAAGGACTTGACCTTGTCAATGGAATTCAGGGAAATTGTTACTGTTTTCATAATTTATTCCTTTTCCTTTCCGGTGCAGAGCACTTTTTTCAGGATGTATTTTTCCTATAAGTCAATATAAAATCTGCACTGATAAAAGTCAATGATAAAATGCAGGACCTTTTACGCGCAGCGTTGCATCGTTACTGTAAACGCCCCCTCCGGGGGAGTGTACAGTAAGGGACCGTTTTGTTTTCGCGGGTCCTGTGTGAAGAGGAAAACTGTCCGCAGGAGATCGGAAATTTGAAGAATAGAGTTGCTTTTCACAATCTCGGCTGTAAGGTCAACAGCTACGAACTGGATATCATGCGCCAGATCCTGCGGGACGAGGGCTTCGAGGAGGTGCCTTTCCAGGAAGAGGCGGACATCTATGTGGTAAACACATGCACCGTGACTAACATCGCGGACCGCAAGAGCCGCCAGATGCTCCACAAGGCCAAAAAGCAGAATCCGGATGCAGTTGTCATTGCGGTCGGCTGTTATGTGGAGACAGATCCGGCGAGGGTGGACGCGGACGACGCGGTCGACCTGGTCATCGGAAACAACAAAAAGTCCCGGATCGGACAGATCCTGACAGATTTCCTTAAGGAGAGAAATAATAAGCAGCAGCCCGAAGAGAAGAGGCAGACAAAGCCTGCTTTCAGGGAGGATCTCACCTGTGCGCCTGCTTTTGAGGATATGCATCTGACCAGTCCCGGGCATACACGTGCCTATATCAAGATCCAGGACGGATGCAATCAGTTCTGCAGCTACTGTATCATTCCCTTTGCGCGCGGCCGCATTCGCAGCAGGGCGCAGAGCGAAATCGTAAGGGAGGTCCGCGGCCTGGTTGAAGACGGGATCCGGGAAATTGTTTTGACCGGGATCCATGTCAGTTCCTACGGGCTGGATCTGCAGCAGGACAATGAACAGAAGCCGCAGGAAGAGAAAAACGGAGGAGTCCGCTTTGATCCGGTGCGGTCCGGCGAAGCGCTCATCAGGCTCCTGACGGCATTGAATGCCATCGAAGGCCTGGAACGGATCCGGCTGAGTTCTCTGGAACCCCGGATCATGACAGAGACCTTTATCGCGGCACTTGTCCGCCTGGAAAAGGTATGCCCGCATTTCCATCTATCCCTGCAGAGCGGTTGTGACGAGACTCTCCGCCGCATGAACCGTCACTATACGACGGCGGAATTTGCACACAGCGTAGAACTGCTGCGCAGATACTACGACCGTCCTGCGGTCACGACCGATGTCATTGTCGGATTCCCCGGAGAGACAGAAGAGGAATTTGCCGCAACCTGCGCGTTTCTGGAGCAGATCCGCTTTTATGAGATCCATGTTTTCCGCTATTCCAGGCGGAACGGGACTGTGGCGGCAAGACTGCCGGATCAGGTTCCGGAATCCGTCAAGGCGGTGCGGAGCGACCGGCTTCTTGCCATGACAGCTGCCCAGGCGGCGGAGTTCCGCGCGCAGTTTGAAGGGGAGAGGGAGACCATTCTCCTCGAGGAAATCTGCGAATATAAGGGAGAGAGATTCTGGACAGGAAGCACGGCACGCTATGTGACAGGCGCTGTTGCTGTCCGGGACGCCGCGGCAGACGGAATGCCTGGGCGCGGTACGGCCGGCACACAGGGTTCAGATGGACCGGCGGACCTGCGCATGGAGCCGGGAATGCTGCTTGCCGGCAGTTTTTGCGGGGGCGGAATTACGTTCTCCCGCGGACCGGCTATGTTTTTTGTTCCGGATGCAGGCAAATGCAGGCAAAATTCAGGCAAATAGTTTTTTTCGGAGACAAACAAAGTTTTTCCGGAGATAAACAAATGTTGAATCAGTACAATAAATAATGTAAGATTAAGGGTAGACTTTTTTAACAGTTCAGTACGCTGCTGTGCTTTGCGTGTCAGCATGCCGGTAATGACGCCGGAGACGGTGTGGTATGGCAGGCCGCAGTGCATAGTTCAGCCGGAGTGTGGTCTTTTGCGAGGCGTATATGAAAGATAATAATAATTCGAGAACGGATCTGGAGAGCACACAGTTTTTCCGGATTCAGCCTGACCAGGTGAACGGAGTACAGAAAATCCTCTCCGTTGTCTACGAGGCACTTTCCGAAAAGGGGTATGATCCTGTCAATCAGATTGTCGGATATATCATGTCCGGTGACCCTACGTATGTCACAAACTACAAGGGGGCACGCAGCCTGATCATGAAAGTGGAGCGGGACGAACTGGTCGAGGAGATCATGCGCAGTTACATCCGGGCAAACCACTGGTCTGACTGAAGGCAGGAGGACTGACCAGATATGTCCGGACAGCCGCACACAGAAATGACGAAGCAGATATGAGAATAATGGGATTGGACTTTGGCGGAAAGACCTGCGGCGTTGCCTTAAGTGATTCGCTTCTGATCACGGCACAGCCGTTGGAGATCATCCGCAGAGACAGAGAAAACAAGCTCCGGAGGACATTTGCACGTATAGAGGAGCTTATTGAAGAGTACGATGTCGGTCTGATTGTTCTGGGACTGCCGTTAAATATGGATGATTCGCAGGGAGAGCGGGCAAAGAAGACACTGGAATTCCAGGAAAGTCTGCAGAGAAGGACCGGTCTCCCGGTTGTCATGTCCGATGAACGTCTCACAACAGTGGAAGCCGATGAAATTATGAGAGAACAGGGTATTCCCCGTGAAAAGTTCCACGATTATGTGGATATGATCGCCGCAGGCATCATCCTGCGGGAATACATGGAAAACCACCGCGAAGAACTCGGAAGGATGATGAAAACAGCGAGGAAAAGCTGAGGGAGCGGCTATGGAAAAAGTGCAGTTCATGCCGGAAGGCGAAGACCATGCAGTTGATTTTTATGTTCTGGAGGAAGCAGTGCTGGGAGGAAAGCAGTACCTTCTGGTCACGGACAGCCAGGACGATGACGGCGAAGCCCTGATCCTGCGCGCTGACGCGGGCGGGGACGGAACAGAGGTTACTTATGAGATCGTGGAGGATGACAGAGAACTCACCGCGGTCTTATTACTGATGCGGGACAGCCTGGAAGAACTGGGCATTGAGATCGAGGCCTGAGGCCTTTTTCCCGCGCTGCTGTTCTAAGGAACGGCAGTTCGAAGAACGAAAGAAAGAGAAGAGTAGAAGAGAGAAGTTGAAGAAAAATATTTTCAAAAAGAAACAATTAAAGAAAGACGCACCAAAGAGAGAGTTAAAGAAACAGGGATTAAAAAAGAAAGAGATTCGAAAGAAAGAAGCGGCCAGAAAAGAGAAGAGCGCGCGCAAGAATAACGATAATAAGAACAAGCCACGGAAAAATATCGAAAACCGGACCGGATTCGAGACAACAGCCCGTACCGCGGCACAGAAAACCCGGCTGGACGGAGCGGGAATCAATGCGAAAGAAAAAGTAAGACCTGACAGACAAAAGAGAAATGCAGGCCGGTACATACAATTGAGCAGACGGGGGCGCGGTTTTGGAAGAGGAGATAGTTTGAACAATAAAATGAATATGAACAGCGGGCCCGCACCGACTGTCAGGATCATCCCGCTGGGAGGCCTGGAGCAGATCGGCATGAATATCACTGCGTTCGAGTACGGAGACAGTATCGTGGTCGTGGACTGCGGTCTTGCCTTCCCGGAGGACGATATGTTCGGCATCGATCTTGTCATTCCGGACACTACCTATCTGGAAGAGAATATTGACAAGGTGAAGGGATTTGTCATCACACACGGACACGAGGATCATATCGGTGCCCTTCCTTATGTTCTGAAAAAGATCAATGTTCCGGTCTACGGAACACGCCTGACCATGGGCATCATCGAAAACAAGCTCCGCGAACACAATCTGCTGGAGATTACAGAACGGCATGTTGTATCTTTCGGAGATGTCGTCGAGCTCGGAGACTTTGATGTAGAATTCATCAAGACCAACCACAGCATCGTGGATGCTGCCGCGCTGGCCATCAAATCCCCGGCGGGAACCATTGTCCACACCGGAGATTTTAAAGTCGATTACACACCCGTATACGGAGATGCGATCGATCTGCAGCGTTTTGCAGAGCTCGGCAACGAGGGCGTGCTTGCCCTCATGTGCGACTCCACCAATTCGGAGCGCCCCGGACATACCCCTTCCGAAAAGGCTGTGGGCAGAAACATCGATCAGATCTTCCGCGACCACGCGGATACGCGCATCATTATCGCCACCTTCGCGTCCAACGTGGACCGTGTGCAGCAGATCATCAACCATGCTTATAAATATGGCCGCAAGGTCGTGGTCGAAGGCCGCAGCATGGTCAATATCATCGAGACAGCTACCAACCTTGATGTGCTCAATGTGCCTGAGAACACCCTGATCGACATCGATCAGCTCAAAAACTATCCGGGCGAAAAGACCGTCATCATTACAACAGGAAGCCAGGGCGAGAGCATGGCCGCTCTCAGCCGTATGGCGGACGGTATGCACAGAAAGGTGACCATCGGCCCCGGCGATACCGTTGTCTTTTCTTCCAGCCCTATTCCGGGCAACGAAAAGGCGGTTACGGCAGTAGTCAATAAGCTCCTGATGAAGGGCGCCGACGTCATTACCCAGGATGTACATGCGTCGGGACACCCCTGCCAGGAGGATGTCAAGCTGATCTATCATCTGGTACAGCCCAGATTTGCCATTCCTGTCCACGGTGAATACCGTCACCTGAAGGCGCAGGCCAAGATCGCCCGTGAAATGGGTTACAGCAAGGAGGATATTTTCATCCTCCGTTCCGGAGATGTTCTCGAACTGTCCGAGGATGGCGCGGCTGTCCGTGAGAAGGTCCAGGTCGGAAATATCCTTGTCGACGGACTGGGCGTCGGGGACGTCGGAAACGTCGTCCTTCGTGACCGCCAGCATCTGGCGGAGGACGGAATCGTGATCGTCGCGTTTGCCCTCGATGCGCAGAACTGTGAACTGCTCTCGGGACCCGAGATCACATCCCGCGGCTTTGTGTACATCAAGGAGGCGGATGACCTCATGACCGGAGCATCTGCTGTGGCGGAGGAGGCGATTCTTCGCTGCATCGAAAATGGTGTTACAGACTGGAACCGCTATGATGCATGGATTCAGGGGCCGGAGCCTGTACTGTGATGCTGAACCCGGATTCCCGCACTGCGATGCAGAGCCCGGATTCCCGCGCTGTGATGCAGGATCCGGATTCCCGCACTGCGGCGCAATGCCGGACAGCCGGGTTGTGAAAACGAATCCGCATTGTCAACCGTCATCCCGGAGGAATCTGTATGGATAACAATATTGAAAGAACAGGTTTAATAGAGAGGGTCATCGGGATCATTCTGGATGTCCTGCCGATCCTGTGTGCTTTTATCATTGTCGCCTTGGCCGGAAAGGCCTATTCGGAAGGATATGGCCTCTTTGTGCAGAAGGGGATGGACGACATCGGCAGTGCCCACAGCGAGATGGTGACGCTGACAGAGGAAGATGCCTCCTCCGCCATGAAAGTCGGCGGGATCCTGGAGGACCTGGACCTGATCAGCAGCCGCTATGCCTTCGCGATCAAGGCGAAACTGAGCGGATACGATGATGCTATTCTGCCCGGAACCTATGTCCTCTCTTCCGATATGACCATGGAAGAGATGCTGGAGAAACTCTCTGTCGATCCTCAGGCGGCCCCTTCCGGAGAAGAGGACGACGAAGAGACACCTGCCGATAGTGATTCCGGTACAAAGGAAGAGAACAGAGATGTCTGGGGACGGGGATAAGGTCATGGACAGGTATGAACGGGAAGCGGCTATGCCCGATCCTGCCCGCATGGAAGTGCTGATCGAGGCGATGACGCCTCCCGGGCCGGACCATCTGCAGGGCCTGGAACAGGAAGCGCTTTCGGCAGGCGTTCCCATTATACGTCCGCAGACACAGAATCTGATCCGTTTTTTCCTTGCCGTGAAAAGACCTTCCCGCATTCTGGAAATCGGGACTGCGGTGGGCTTTTCCGCACTCTTTATGCAGCATTATGCACCTGCGGGATGCCGGATCATCACGATCGAAAAAGATCCCGGGCGTGCGGAGCAGGCACGCGGAAATTTCCGGAAATTCGGAAAAGGGGAAGAATCCGGAAGGGAGAACATCGTCCTCATGGAGGGAGACGCCGCGCAGCTGCTGCGGGAGATCCGGGAGGATGCGTCTTTTGACATGCTCTTCATGGATGCGGCAAAGGGTCAGTATATCCGTTTCCTGCCCGACGCGATCCGCCTGCTGGCTCCGGGCGGAATCATGATCACCGATAATATCCTTCAGGAGGGAGAGATCCTTTCCTCCCGCTTTGCGGTGACCCGGCGCAACCGGACGATCCATGCCCGTATGCGCGCCTATATCCGCGCGCTGATGGAGGAGGAGCGGCTGGAGACCCTGCTGCTTCCCACAGGCGACGGCGCGGCGGTTTCCATGAAGAAAGCGAATCTGTAAAAAACTGCAGATCAGAACAGCACGGCAGTGCTGCGGACATTCGGACATAATACATTTACTGACAGAGGGTCATGACCACATTTATGGAAAAAAGATGGAAAACAAACCGTGAGAAACCGGAACTTCTGATTCCTGCAAAGGATCTGGAAGTCCTGCGAACAGCAGTCAATTTCGGTGCGGACGCGGTATATATAGGCGGGGAAGCCTTCAGCCTGCGGGCAAAGGCCAGGAACTTCAGCCCCGAAGATATGCGGGCGGGCATTGCCTACGCCCATGAACACGGTGTGCACGTACATGTTGCCGCCAATATTTTTGCCCATAACAGGGATCTGGATCAGGCAGCAGCATATTTTACAGAACTGGCACAGATGAAACCCGATGCCGTACTGGTTGCGGATCCGGGAATGTTTTCCCTGGCCAGGCAGTACTGTCCCCACCCAGGCAAACAATACAAACTACGGCACATTCCGCTTCTGGCACGAGATGGGTGCCTCCCGTGTTGTCTGTGCAAGGGAACTCTCCCTGAATGAAATCGCCCAGATCCGGGAGAATACTCCGGCAGAGCTGGAGATCGAAGCCTTTATCCACGGCGCGATGTGCATTTCCTATTCGGGAAGATGCCTCTTGTCCGCCTGGTTTACAGGACGCGATGCCAACCGCGGCGCTTGCACCCATCCCTGCAGATGGAAGTATGCCGTTGCGGAGGAGACAAGGCCGGGCGAATACTTCCCGATTGAGGAGAATGAGCGCGGGACATATATTTTCAATTCCCGTGATCTGTGCATGATCGAGCACCTGCCCGAGCTGGCAAGGGCCGGCGTCGACAGTCTCAAGATCGAGGGACGCATGAAGACTGCCCTCTATGTGGCCTCCATCACCCGGGCTTATCGGCGGGCGATCGACGACTATCTGGAGAGCGATGAAAAATATGCTGCCGGGATGGACTGGTACCGCCAGGAAATCCGCAAGTGTACCTACCGCGACTTTACGACCGGCTTTTATTTCGGCAGGCCGGATACACAGTCCATGGTCTACACGGATAATACCTATGCCAGTGATGCGACCTTCCTGGGAATCGTAGAAAAGGACCCGGAGGCCGGAAGGGCTTGCGCGGCAGAAGGGTGCAGCTCCACGGCACGTGCGGCAGAGAACGGGAGCACTCTTCCCGATATCGTGGCCTTCCGCCAGAAAAATAAATTTTCTGTCGGGGAGACCATTGAGATCATGTGTCCTGACGGCAGGGATATTGCTGCCCGTGTTCTGGGAATGTGGAATGCGGAAGGTGAGGCGGTGCAGAGCGCCCCGCATCCCGGTGAACTGATCCGGCTGCAGCTGGATGCACAGGCAGTCCCCGGTGATATTCTGAGAATCAGCAGATAAGGGCCGGAACGAAAACGGACTCCGGCATAAAAAAGTGCTCCGGCATTAGGAGGTATATATGAAAATCATTGTGGTCGGCTGCGGAAAAGTGGGATCTGCTCTCGCAAGACAGCTGAGTGAAGAGGGACACGATGTCAGCGTCGTGGATAAAAACCAGCAGGTAGTCAATGAGGTCTCCAGCAGCTGCGATGTTCTCGGAATCGTCGGCAACGGCGGCAGTTATGCGGTACAGAAGGATCTGGGAGTCGAAGATGCTGATCTGATGATCGCGGCATCCGATTCGGACGAACTGAACCTGCTGTGCTGCCTGATCGCAAAGAAGGCAGGTGACTGCAGCACCATCGCGCGTGTTCGTAATCCGATCTATAATAGCGAGGTGGGCTTTATCCGCGAGGAGCTCGGTCTGTCCCTGACAGTCAACCCGGAGTTTGCGGCTGCCATGGAGGCATCCCGTCTGCTCAAGTTCCCCTCGGCGATCAAAATCGAGACATTTGCCCGCGGCCATGTTGAACTTCTGAAGTTTTCTGTTCCCGCAGGATCCTATCTGGATGGCAAGACCCTGGCGGAGATTTCCAGAAGTGACAAAGAAGATGTCCTGGTATGTGCCGTAGAGCGCGGACCCAACCATGATGTCACGATTCCCGGCGGTGCCTTCCGGCTTGAGGCCGGAGATACCATCAGCATCGTTGCCGGCACAAAGAGCGCCCGTGCCTTCGTCGAGAAGGTCGGACTCAAGAGCCGCAGAGTCACCAACTGTATGATCATCGGCGGCGGGACGATCGGCTACTATCTGGCGCAGAATCTACTTGAAAGCCACATTGCGGTCACGATCATTGAGAAAGACCCTGTAAAGTGCAATATGCTCAGCGAGGAGATTCCCGGTGCCAACATCATCTGCGGAGACGCGGCAAACCAGAATGTCCTCCTGGAAGAGGGCATCAGCAAGTTCGAATCCTTTGTCAGTCTGACCGGCATGGATGAGGAAAATATTTTCCTTTCGCTCTATGCCCGCAAGGCGGCCGCAAAGGATGTCAAGCTGATCACCAAGGTCAACCGCATCAACTATGATGATATCATCGACGATATGAATCTTGGCAGCATTCTCAACCCCCAGCATATTGCCGCGGAATACATCGTCCGCTATGTCCGCGCCATGGAGAACTCCATCGGCAGCAATGTGGAGACACTCTACAACATTATTGAAAACAAGGCAGAAGCACTTGAATTCCTGATCCAGATGGGCTCTCCGGTCATCGGGATCCCTCTCATTAATCTTCCGATCAAGAAGGGTGTACTGATTGCCTGTATCTACCGGAACAGGGAGATCATCATCCCCAACGGCCAGACTATGATCGAGGTTGACGACCGCGTCATCGTTGTGACCACAAGGATTGGATTCCAGGACATTCGTGATATCCTTGTCGATGAAACACCGGCAGGAATACAGGGATTTCAGGTATAAAGGGCTGACACAATGAATTATTCACAATGAATTATTCTATCATTCGCCGCACCACAGGACTGGTTCTAAAGTTTGAAGCCATCTTTCTCCTTCTTCCCGCGCTGACGGGATTTGTCTACAGGGAAAGAGAGGGCCTGGTCTACCTTGCGCTTGCGGCCGCCTATTTCGCGATCGGCTTTCTGATCAACCTCAAAGGCGATACCGGCACAGAATTTTATACAAAAGAAGGATTTATCAGTGTTGCCCTGGTCTGGGTCGTGATCAGTATCTGCGGTGCGCTTCCCTTTGTGCTCTGCGGCGATATACCGCATTATTCCGACGCACTGTTTGAGACGGTT
>ONXK01000065.1 GCA_900321785.1 uncultured Lachnospiraceae bacterium
TTTTTTTGCTCAAAAATCGGAATGATAGCTCTCCAGGGAACTTTAGGGAGTAGGAAAAAACTACTCTTGGAGGTGCCCGATGGATAAGCTTGATATGACACCGGAACAGCAGGAAAATGGGCAGGTTTTGAAGTCTATAACGGTCAAACGATAGAGGAAATCCGTTGGGTATTAACAATAGGATTGACAATCCATTGACTATTATTGTTATTCTTGATATTATTAATAACATATAAGTCCCAATATTTATGCATAATTAACCAAAGGAGACCTGCTATGAAAAAGAGTTTATTACTGATATTAGGAGCATTATTTCTTATGCTTGTTCTTGGTGGCTGTGGGAAAAGTTCTTTGATTGAAGGCACTTACAAACATACACCTGATGAAACCTTTAATTATGATTTTACAATAGTCCATGAGAAGAAAAATGTATCTGTCACTATAAACGGAAAAACGTATGAAGCAAAAATGGACGGAGACAATGAAATTCTTGTTGATGGAAAATATACTATTTTAGAATCCTATAATAATGCAAATAATGAACCTGACGTTAAGAATGTTGCCATAGATAATATAAAAGTTCTTAATGCTAAAGACTGGATTCAAGGAGATTACATCGTCGACGATGAAGGTAATTTGAATTTGCTTCTAGATAAACAGTAATAATGCAACTTTATACTATTACCGTGAAAATGGACAAAAACCTGCTGACAAGAGTCAAAAGACTTTCAGCAGGTTTTTTCTATAGTTGAATGCCGAAGTGTTATATTCCGCATTCTTATATGTAATGCTCTGGACATCCTTCTGGCCATACTGATGTTCATACCTACATTTGGAAATGGACCGGATTCTTCCGAAACGGTATCTTTGTTTGGATTAACAGGAATCAGCCCGGGATGGTTTTCAGATCCGCTTCCGGAAATTCCCCTGTGGTCTCAGATCCTGCGTCTTCAGAATGCTCATTTACCGCTGCCGCAGAGGTGGCCGCCGGCATAGTCATCTCCTCTGAAGAAGCCGCTTCCCCGTAACTGCCTGAAAAGGCAGTTGGGCCGGTGCTGCACGCCGAAAGAAAAAGCGTCAGAAAGGCCAGGACAAATGCCAGGACAAATGCCGGGATGAAATTGGATTTACTCCAGTGCTTTACCGAATTCATATGCCTCAACCTGTTCCTCATTCTTCCCGGATGCCTCCCCGGGATCAGAGATTCCTCCGCAGAACAAAGAGCCTGCCAGTTCTGCCTTTTCAAAACAGTCGACCCAGCCCTGCAGGCCGCTTACGGCTTTTTCCGGAACGTATTCTTCGTCTTCCGTGGCAACGGAAAGCATATAGACTTTGCGGAACTTATAATCGGAAGGATAGAGCGGGTTCATCCGGTCCAGTAAGGTCTTCATCTGACCACTCATCTCATAGTAGTAGATCGGAGTGGTAAAGACCAGCGTATCCGCGTTTTTGACCTTCTCCGCGATCCAGACGGCATCGTCTTTCAGGGCGCACTTCTGTGTCTTCTGGCAGGAAAGACAGCCGATGCAGAAATTCAGGTCCTTGCCCTTCAGGCTGATATGTTCCACTTCATGCCCGGCGTCTTTCGCGCCGGCGATCAGTCTCTCTGTGAGCAGATCCGAATTGCTCTTTGCCCGGAGGCTTGTGGAAATGACAAGTACATTGCTCATAGTGTTTTTCTCCTGTTTTTTCCGGTTTATTCTTCATCGCGCAATACCCGTGACTTCAGACGTGGGATACGCGCGCAAGACTCGCGAGCGAGTCTTGAATCTTCTGTTTTTTTCTTCTGCCTTTTCATCATATAATCTTTCCGGCCAATGCGCTAATGGTTATGGAGAATAACATAATATTCATAACCGGCATATCATAAAAAGGCCGGAAACACCGTTATATTCTGACTGCCTGATAAATTTGCTCAAAATGAAGTGATCAAATACCTCAAATTTAAATGGACAATCGTACCCTATGATATAATGAGTACGAATTAATGCTGAGCGACAAGGAGTAAAACATAGATGTAGAACTTGGCTGATGTGGTCCCAGTGAGTCCATTACACTATGTAATGGGGAATAGTGATAAGAACAAGAAAAGGGGAATCGCCCGTGAATAATCACGGGGGATTCCCCGATTTTTTATGTTTTTTTAAATGTTATGCTTTTATCAGGAATGACGATCGTTAAAGTGCATATAGTGTCCACAGGCTGTATTTTTACCGATCATTTGCCGTTTATAAGTTTATAAAGAGAGAAAGTTTATTCTTCATCGCGCAAGACTCGCGAGCGAGTCTTGAAATAGGAAAGAGGTGTCCTTAATTGACAAACAACAGCAGAAAACGCCTGATCTGGGAAGAGATTATGAGAGATCCGGATATATACAGGGTCTGTGAGGCAGGCAGTTCTTCTAACAGCTATGTATTTTTTTCCGGGGAGGATGTTGTCGTCATCGATCCCTCTTCAGTGGACATGATCGGGAGTATCTGCCGTCTGGCACATATAAGGGAAATGGACAGCGGAAGGATCCGGATCTACCTGACACAGCCCTGCAGAAAGGAACTCTGTACGGACAGCGGGCCTGCAGTTAAGGAGATGAAGATCTATTGCTGTGGCCGGCCCTACAGGACAATTTCCGAGGAGGCAGACGAACCGGACAGGAAAATGCAGGGCAGGCCGGAAGCGGAAGAGGATGCGTATGATAAAGAGGCTTTTCCCTGGAAACAGGTGAGGGACGGAGATTTATTCCGGATCGGCAGCAGGACACTCCGGATCATAGGACTGGAGGCATGCAGGAAGGGGCTTACCGGACTCTGGTTTCCGGAAAAGAAATTACTTTTTGCCGGCGAAGCGGTAGGTGCTGATGAAGTGCCGGGAGTGTACAGCTGGGATCCGCAGGTGGATACATTAGGGTTGCAGATTGAGGTTCTCCGACGGGTCAAAGGACTGTGTCCTCAGATGATTCTGCCGGCAAGAGGCCGCTGCATCGGTGTAGATCAGCAGGGAGAAAAGGGCGCGGAAGAATGCCTGAAAGTACTGGATGCCATGCTGGGGGGATACTGTCTGCGGATCCTTGAGGTCTACCAGAAGGTTCCCGCCCGGGGAGGCATCCGATCTGAAGAAATGTTTCAGGAGGATGAGTCTGCAGGCATTGCAGACACGGAAAGCGGCCTGAAGTATTTGCTTTACCGCAGATATATTCGACAGACTGAGACTTCTGACGGATTTGTCTATGAGCGCGGCAGCAGGCGGCTGACGGACTGGAATCTGCAGGAGAAGGATGAATGACAGGGAAACTACTGTTCACGCCCTCGACAGGGAGTGAACTGCAACACAGGGAAAAACCCTATTTTAGATGAGGGATTCCCCCGATATTTTTGTTATTTGATTTTTTTTATAATAATTTAGAAGGATTTAGACAGTGTTGTCTGCCCAAACAAAGAGTCTCTATTGAAAGAGACTCTTTTGAGTACTGCAGGGGAGTAACAGGGGTTCAACTTTGCAAGGAGGGGTACAGGTATGGATAAAGAATTGAAATTGACCAGAAGAAAATTTCTCCAGGTATCGGCAGCGGCAGGCGCCGTTGCCGCTGCGGGAGGAATTGAGCTTGCGGCTCATGCCGCGCCGGATGAAGAGGCGAAAAAGGGTGAATTGAAGTATGTGCGCACCACCTGCGCGCCCAACTGCACCGGCGGCTGCGGACAGCAGGCATGTGTTTACAACGGAGAGATCAAAGATATCATTCAGGCATCGGACTACGAGGATTCCGAGCACAATCCCAGAGGATGTCTGAAGGGCATCTCTTTCTCCAATCTGATTTACGGACCTAACCGTATGCACGGGCCTCTCAAGAGGATCGGAGCTCCCGGCGAGGATGAATTTGAGGAGCTGAGCTGGGAGGATGCACTCGATCAGGCGGCTGCGGAGCTTCGCAGGATCAGCGACACCTATGGCCCTGAGTCCATCGCCTGTGTCGTCCAGGTCGCGGGCACCGGCCACGTGGCAAAGGGCGCGATCTCAAGAATCGCAACACTCAACGGCTGGGCAATGATGGGCGGCTACGAGATGAACGGCGACCTGCCCATGTCCGCGCCGATCACCTTCGGCGTGCAGTCCGAGGAGCTTGAGACTTACTGCTGGCTGGATGCCAAGTACATCATGTGCTTCGGTTCCAACCCCATGCAGACCCGTATTCCGGACGCCCATTTCCTCAATGAGGCCCGTGAGAACGGCGCAAAGCTTCTGGTCTTTGACCCCTGCTTTACTGCGACAGCTTCCAAGGCGGATGAATGGTACTCCATCAAGCCCTCCAGCGACGCGGCAGTGGCGCTCGGCTTCGCCAAGGTCATTCTGGACGAGAAGCTCTATGATGCGGACTTTATCCGCAAATTCACGGATATGCCGATCCTGATCCGGAGCGATAATCAGAAGAAGCTCCTGGCAGCAGATGTCGAGGGACTGGAAGTACCCGCGGATATGCCCGAATACAGGCAGGCTTTTGTTGCTTACAGCAAGGGGAAACCTGTCACTGTCAATCCCGAGAAGTTTGACCTGCCCATGGATACGCAGCTTGAAGGTGAAGTGACCATCAGGCTCAAGGATGGCAAGAGCGTCAAGTGCCGGCCTGTCTTCGACCTGCTCAGCGAGATGGCATCACAGTGGACGCCGGAAGCGGTCGAAGCGGAGACGGATATGCCTGCCTCCGAGATTCCGAGGATCGCGCGGGAAATAGCGACGATTAAGCCCGTTCATATCATGTACGGCGCCTCCAACTATCAGTGGTATCACGGAGACCTCAAGGGCCGCGCCCTGTCCCTGCTCGTAGCTCTGACCGGTAACATCGGTCATCTGGGTGACGGTTTCTCCACTTATGCCGGCCAGTACAAGATGCGCTATAAAGGCGGCGCCTGGTGGAATGTGCCGGAGCTTCCCGATAAGAAGCCGGCAGGAACCTCTTTCGCCTACATGCTGGACTACACGCTCAATGATTACGCGAAAAACGGACCCCGTCCCACGATGACCTGTCCCTTCCCCAAGAGCGGCATCAAGGCCTGGATCCTGTATTGCTGCAACGCATTTGATCAGCACAATATCGCCAATGTCCTGCGCGAGCAGGTCGAGAGCGGACAGCTCGAGTGTGTGATCACCCTGGACTTCCAGAAGACCACAACGAGTAAATATGCGCATTTCTGCCTGCCCGGTGTCAGCTGGTATGAGAAGACCGAGCTGGTATCCACACCGATCCACCCTTATGCCCAGCTCATGCAGCCGGCCATCGAGCCCCTGTACGACTGCAAGCCCGAGCTCTGGATCATGCGAGAGCTGGCAGACCGTGTCAATCCCGGAGACAGAAAGTGGTTTTACCCCGATCTGGATCCCGACAAGGCCGCAGAGGAAGTCATCAAACTTACCTGCGAGACCGGCGGTATCGAGATGGAGGGAGTCACTCTCGAAAAACTGAAACAGGGCCCTGTCAAGCTCCACCACGAGAATCCCGGACGCAAGAGGATCCCTTTCTACGAGCAGATCCAGGGCGGACAGCCCTTCCCGCCGGTCAGTTATCCCATGACCATCGACAAGACAGCTCAGTTCGTCAAGAGCGGAAGGATCGAGTTCTACAAGGACGAGGACACCTTTATCAAGGTCGGCGAATGCCTGCCTGTTCACAAACCGCCGTTTGAGGAGACTGAGTATGTGCTCAATCCCGCGGCGAGGGAACTTTACAAATATACCTATATCACACGCAACAGTATTCACCGTGTACACTCAACGCACTCCAACAACCAGATGATGCGGGAACTGCAGGATGACAGCGCCAAGGTCTACCTCAATCCTGATGATGCCGCGGAAAAGGGAATTGCGGCAGGCGATCTGGTCGAGGTCTTCAACGACAGAGGCAAACTCCTTGCGGAAGCCGTTCTGGATCCCGGTGTGCGCACCATGACCGTCATCTTCGAAGAAGGATGGTGGAGCCGTTACACGCATGGAACTTCCTACAATACACTGCTCTATCCCTGGATCAATCCGGTACATGAGGTGTATTTTGTCTCGCAGATGTGGGCGCCCAACACCTCATGGAATGAGTGTCTGGTCGACTTCAAGAAGGCAGAGATTTAAATAAGCCGAAAGGAGAATGAATACAAATGCGTTACTGTATGGTTATAGATCTGGACAAATGTATCGGGTGCCAGACCTGCGCAGTGATCTGCAAAATGCATCACGCCCAGCCGCAGGGAACCTGGTGGAACAGGGTCTTCACGCAGGGATCCGACTATCACCAGTCTGCAGTCGGCACCAAAGACGGCTTTAAAATCGAATATCTCCCGGTGTCCTGCCAGATGTGCGACAATGCCCCCTGTGAGAGAGTCTGCCCCACAGGCGCGACTTACAAGAATGAAGAGGGCATGATCCTGGTGGACTATGACCGCTGCATCGGCTGCCGCACCTGTATGGCGGCATGCCCCTATGGAGTGCGCCAGTTCAACTGGAAGGATCCCAAAAAGGCAAAGGAAGAGGCCGGCTATGCATATGGCTATCCCTTTGATGTCACAGAAAAGGGCAAACGCCTGGTCTACACCCAGGACCGTCCGGCAGGTGTCGTGGAAAAATGCACTTTCTGTGTTGAGTGCATGAATGCGGACGGCACTTATGATGCTCTTCCCGCCTGTGTCCGCGCCTGCCCCGGAAAGGCACGTTATTTCGGCGATCTGGATGATCCCAAATCCGAAGTGAGCCGCCTGGTCAGCTCCAAACAGGTCTTCCGTCTCAAAGAGGAGTACGGCACGGAGCCCAAAGTCTACTATATCTCCTCTACCAAGAGCAAAAATGTCGAGGGTCCGTGGACGGAACAGTCCTGGGAAAATAAGACACCGAACACCATCATACCGTAAGGGGGACAGCTATGAAAAAATTATCTGCCAAAAAAACAGCTGCCCTGGTCATAGGCGCGGCTATGTGCGCCGCAGGACTTGCGGCGTGGATCTATCAGCTGGTTCAGGGCATGCAGGTCACTAACCTGCGCAACAGTTTTACCTGGGGACTCTACATGGGAAGCTTTGAGTTCTTCATCGCGATGGCGACAGGCGGTATCCTTGTATTCTCCATTGCTTATCTCTGGAACATTGAGACCTTGAAGCCCTTTGTCAAAATTGCGTCCATCGGCTCCCTGGCTTGTGTTGTCGCGGCCGGCGTCGCGATTTTTGAGGATCTGGGCGAACCCTTCCACGCACTTTATATGATCATCACCCCAAATGTGGGCTCTCCCCTGTTCTGGGATGTGGTGATTCTGACCCTGTACGTGATCGTCTGCCTTGTTGCGGTAGTGCTCACGCTCCTTCCCGACACGAAAAAACATGTCCATGACCGCGGCTACAGGATGACCAACGAAGAGAACTGCCGGCGCTTTTCCTTTATTGCGTTTCCCATGGCTTTTCTTCTCAATATCATCACCAGCTTCATGTTTGCGACACAGAACACCAGGGAGTGGTGGCACAGCGCTCTGATTCCGGTCAATGCCTGCGCGGAAGCGACAGCCGTCGGTCTGTCTTTTACCATCCTTCTCTGTGTGCTGATGGTCAGACATGAGATTTTTGTTGAGAACAGTGACGGAATCCGTCTTCTGTCCCGCATCGCAGCTGCATCGATCGCTGCCTACATTGTCATGTCCTTTATCGAGATCGTTCCGCTTGCCTGGAGCGGCACACAGGAGAGCCGGCATCTGCTGCATCTGATCTTCCACACCTACGGACCGCTCTTTTGGCTGGAGATCCTCCTGCCTCTGCTGGCAATGATCCTTTTCCTGGTCGGCGGCGGTCTCGGAAAGGAACTGGTCTCGGTGGCAGGCATCCTGGTTATTGTGGGTATTTTCATCCAGCGTATGATGCTGCTCCTTCCCGCTTTCAATTCGATTCCGCTCACACTGCCTGTGGCGGGAAAGCTCTGGACCTTCCCGATCGCGGTCGGAACCTTCACGGAAGGGGAGGACGTTTTCGTCCGTTTCTGGAATTACGTGCCAACTGCTGTTGAGTGGATCGTCGGTATTCTGCCTGTCGGTCTGATCGTATTCGTGATGGCTGTCGCGGCGATTCTGTTCCGCCTGAATCCCGGAGAGGAGTGAGTATGGGGCTTGGAGCCGGCGAACTGGCCCTGATCCTGGTGATCGCCTATGTGGTGGTCGGACCGGAGGATATGGTCAAGCTCTCGAGAACTCTCGCCAGGACCCTGCGGCAGCTCAGAAAGCTGACTGTGGACCTGCACGAGGAGGCGGTAGGAGGGATCAATCTGCCCTCTGTGCCGGACCTGGATTTCAGCACGGACAGCACAGGACGGAAAGACATAATAAAAGACGCTGAGGGATCCGTAACTTCGGATCTCGACGGCGTCCTGAAGGAAATTCAGAAGGCTGAGGAACAGTTCCGGGAAAAAACAAACTGAGGAACAGCTCAGGAAAAAACGAACTGAGGAACAGCGTAATTTATAAGGTATCTCACTCGGGAATCCTCTTGTCTGTTTCAATGGGATTTCCGAATGATGATAAAGGGATGTTATGGGTAACCGTGTCCGAAAAGACCGGGGCGCGCTTAAATGGACAGCTCGCCCCGGCAGCGGGCACACAGATCGGAGCCGGAATCCAGGGGGACCGGCTCTTTGCATCGTATGCAGGGTTTTGCCGCTATGGCAGTCAGTAGCGGACGGTCCGGCTCGATGAGCTCAAGAGGAGACGGCGCCGCCAGAGCCTGCTCCGGGCAGACCCGGCTGCAGAGACCGCAGCCGGTGCACTTATGCGGCAGAAGCGCCATATAATAGCGCCCGGAACCTTCGGGACCGGGGGCACGTGGGTTTGCCGGCTTCAGCTGTGTCTTTGGAGAGCTGTTTTACTTTGTGGAGCAGAATCTGCCTCCACAGTGTTCCGTCGGGAACAGATTCCTGCGGAAGAGGCAGGAGGGCGGAAGCAGTCCTTCCGGTCTTTGTCATGAGCAGGGATAAAGCCTCACGTCGTGTATAACGGCGGGCCGGTACAGCAGAGGGGTCCTGTGTCAGGAACACTCTTTGGGAATAGAGTTCCTCTCCAAGGAAGATCTTTGCCTGTGACAGGTTTTTTTCAAGGGACGTACGGCAGGAGGATTTTTCGCAGCCGGCGCATTCGCCGGTAATGATCGTGACGATACCGTGCAGGGCAAGGAAGCACAGAAATTCCCAGTTCAGCGCGCCCGGATATTCCGTCGGAATGTCTGATGACAGCCCGCTTTTGCAAGAAATGATGGTATCATGTTGTAAACGGGAGGCGTAGGAAAAGAGCCGTTCTGCCTGTATGCGGGCGGGAGAAACAGCGCGTGAGGGACATGCACTGACGCACAGACCGCACCCTGAACAGGAATCCCAGTCCGCTTTCACGCTGCCGGCAAAGGGCATGGAAATGACGCCCGCCGGACAGACATCCATGCAGGATCTGCATGGATGACGTGTCTGCATTCGGTTCAGACAGCGATTTTGGTCTATTGTCGGATGGCTCTCAAAAATCAATTTTCGCGCAAGATAATCGTTCCACAGGGACATAGGCTTCCTTTCTTTTTCCGATAGAATCCTTGGAATACATACAGACCTTTTTGCTGCAATCTTTTTTCAGCTTAATCCACATTCCGGAGCGCTGTGCGCGACGGGGCAGGGAGTAGTATTTCCAGTGACAGTATAACATAACCAGTGTTCTCTTCCGAGGTGTCTGATGAGAAAAGAATATGAATGGTCGGTGCAGCTCCGTACGCTGCGGCGGCAGTGCGGATTTGATTTTGCCGGACTTGCCTGTGCGATTCAGGGCAGGAGGACACTTCTGACATGGCGGGAGGCGTCCGGAAATCGCAACCGGAATTATCTGAAAATTGTCCTGGAACCGGGCAAGGGAATCGCGGGAGGCGTCTTTCAGCGCAGGAAGACCATGGTTGTACAGAATGCCCTGCTCCAATACAGTGAGAGTGAGAGGGTGCACACACCCATACTCCTGGCAGAGGATATTCAGAGCTTTGTCGCTTTCCCGCTCTGGAAGGACGGGGAAGTGGACGCGGTATTGATGCTGGGCATGCGGGAGAATGATTCGGTCACCAGGGAGCGCTATGAGCAGCTGCAGCAGATCCTTTCGGAAGGGATATTCGGGCGCCGGGTCATTCCGGAGTCTTATGAGGCTGCACTGGAGGAAGTCTGGCGGCAGGAGTACCGTGAACTGCCGATCTATGAGCTGGTTGATGTGCCGCTGCGGGCGGCGCTTCGGGAGGAGAGATCCCGTATTGCGCAGGATCTGCACGACAGTGTGATCCAGGATCTTCTCGGGGTTCAGATGCAGCTGCGCACACTCAAATACACAGATGCCATGGAAGAAATCCGGGAGGGACTGCAGCTGGCGGATACTTCATTGAGCCATATTCAGAAGGAACTGCGGGAAATACTGGTCAGCGTGAAGCCGGAGATCGTGGAGACTCTTGGGCTGAAGGCTGCCTTTCTAAGGCATTTTCGTTTTATGGAAGCCAGTTATCAGATCACGGTGGACTTTCAGGAGAATATAGGAGACAGGCGATTCGGGTCGGACATCGAGACAGTGGTCTACCGGATCGGACAGGAGGCGACGGCAAATGCCTGTAAATATGCTGGGACGGAACTGGTCTTAGCCCGTCTGTATCTGGACGGAAATATGCTCCGTCTTGAAATCCGGGACAGCGGAAAGGGATTTGATGCAGATAATCTGCAGATCTCCGGAGGCGGAATGGGACTGCCCGGTATGTATTACTGGGCGGGGAATATCGGCGCCTCTCTGACGGTGCGGTCTGCGCCGGATCTGGGGACCAGCGTATTGCTCGAGGTGGAAGTGCCGTGAGGCGCAAATATAAAGAAAGGGGTGTCTGATGGGGAACAAGATGATTCGGATCGTCCTTGCGGACGATCACACGATTGTGCGAAATGCATTAAAAATGCTGCTGAATCATCAGCCTGATATAGAAGTGATCGGAACCGCGGCAAACAGCCAGGAGGCCTACGATGCAGTCGCAAAGCTCAAGCCCGATATTGTCATGCTTGATATCAGCATGCCCCCGGGGGAGAGCGGCGTGATCACCGCAGGCAAGATCCATGCGGATTTCCCGGAAGTAAAGATCATCATGCTGACAATGCATGCCGACAAGGAGTACCTGCTTTATACAGTGCAGACCGGCGTCTCCGGTTATCTTCTGAAAAACGTTCCCGAGGAGGAACTGATCGAGGCTGTACACACGGTCTATGGAGGAAGTGATTACATCAGCAAGGAGATGGTACCGCATCTTGTGGACGGATTCGTAAACCGACACGAGGAGGGGAAGTCCGGCTATTTGTCTTTGCGGGAGCGTGAACTTGAGGTGCTCTCTCTCATCGCCCGCGGCTACGGCAACAAAGAAATCGGCGAAAAGCTCTTTATTTCCGTCAAAACCGTCGAGAGCTACCGGGCCAAGATCATGAACAAACTGGGCCTTCGAACCCGTGCGGAACTGGTCGAATTTGCCCTCAAAAAGAAGCTTTTGCAGTAAGGCGCTGTTAAGCATTGATCTGTACACTCTGCTTGTCTTTCTGCTTGATTGCTTAACAGAGCCAGATCTTCAGTCTGAAAATACCATACCTGCCGTTTCTCAAAGGGGATTCCCTCTCCAATTAGAGGGAATCCCCTGATATTTTTTGAAATACCCAGACGGTATAATCTTTGTAGAGTTTTTTACTGCACAGCATTCAGGGAGGAAAGCGATATGCGGTTAGGAAGCACAGAACTGATTTTGATCCTGATTATTGCCATCGCGCTGTTCGGGACGAGCCGGATCGCAGGAATCGGAAAGGCAATGGGAAAAAGTATCCGGGAGTTCAAGGAAGAGGTGAACGCGGACGATCCTGCCGCAAAGAAGGAAGAGGACGGCAGGTCCGATGAAAAAGCGTGATCTTGAACGAAAAGACGGGAAAGAGGACGCTTCCGTCCTGACAGAAAGGACAGCCGGGACAGCCGTGACAGCTCCTGCAGAAACGGAAACGCTGGAGGCAATGCCTCTGCTGGAACATCTGCAGGCTCTGCGCAAAGTCCTGCTCGCAAGTATGGCGGCCATCCTGATCGGTTTTCTGCTCGTCTTTTTTCTATGGAGCAGCCGATTGGTACAGTGGGTGACCGAACCGTTGGAGCGAGAAGGAATACAGCTGATTTATACAGAGGTCGCCGAGGCCTTCAGTGCCCAGACCAGGATGTCCCTGATCGCGGGCACGGTGCTGGGAAGCCCGGTGGTATTCGGCTCAATCTGGTGGTTCGTGCGCCCGGCTCTGCACAGACGGGAACGCAGGGCTGCGCTGGTCTATCTGTCTGCGGCGCTGATCCTGTTTATTCTGGGAGTCATGTTTGCCTACAGGTTTGTCTTTTTTCTTGCAGTGAACTTTTTTGTCACCATGGGGGATAACATGGCGACACCCATGTTTTCACTTGGAAAATATGTGAGCTTTCTGTTTGCGTTTCTGGTTCCCTTCGGGATCATGTTCGAGCTGCCGGTTCTGGTGGTCTGGCTTTCGAGACTGGGCCTGGTGACGGCGCAGCAGCTGGTCCGGGCAAGGAAATTTATAATTCTGGCAGTTTTTACTGTGGCGGCGGTTCTCACACCGCCGGATGTCGTCTCCCAGTGCATGCTGGCTCTTCCGCTTCTGGTATTGTTTGAAGTCAGTGTGCTCTGCGCAAGATTTTTGGGAAAAAACTGAGCGTGGGAAAGACGATATATTTACAGATGCAATACAGTTACTGATCAACACAGCACAGGATGATGAGAAAGGACAGGGGGAACATATGGCAGAAGAAAAATTTGATGTCATAATCGTAGGCGGAGGCATTACGGGATGTGTAGCTGCTTACCTTCTGGCGCAGGCAGAGATGGAAGTACTTGTTGTTGAGCGCGCAGAGGAAGCGGGACAGAAGGCCGTGACCGGCGGACGCATGTACGGACATGCGATGGAGAAGATCTTCCCCGGCTTCGGCGAAGAGGCTCCCGTAGAGAGAAAGATCGTGCGTGAGAGAATCTCTTTCCTGGCAGAGGAAACTGCTACAACCCTCGAGTATGACGATGAAGAGATGCGCAAACCGGAGAAGGCAAGCTATTCCATTCTGCGCGGCAATCTGGATCCCTGGCTGACAGAGAAGGCCGAGGAGGCGGGTGCCATGTTCATTCATGGAATCCGTGTGGACAAGGTCCTGACGGATGACAAGGGAAAAGCAATAGGTGTTCTGGCCGGTGAGGAAGAAATGTATGCGGACTGTGTACTTCTGGCGGACGGCGTCAACTCTCTGCTCGCCCAGCAGCTGGGACTGAAAAAGGAGTTGGAGCCCAAACAGGTCGCGGTCGGCGTCAAGGAAGTCATCCAGTTCAGTGAAGAAGAGATTAACAAGCGTTTCGGCGTCAAGGACGGAGAGGGCCTGGCATGGCTGTTTGCCGGTGACGTCACAAACGGAGCAGTCGGCGGTGGTTTCCTCTATACAGACAAGGACTGTGTCTCCATCGGTATTGTCGAGACGATCGAAGAGATCGGCTACGGCGGTGTCGCTCCCAGAGATATGGTGGAGCGCCTGAAGAATCACCCTTCTGTCAGAGATTATCTGACGGGCGGCGAACTGGTGGAATATTCCGCACATCTGGTCACAGAGGGCGGTTATGATATGATTCCTCAGCTGTACGGCGACGGTGTGATCGTCGCCGGTGATGCGGCGGCTCTGGTCATGAACCTTGGATTTACTATCCGCGGCATGGATCTGTGCGCGGAATCCGCTCGTCTTGCGGCAGAGACCATTATTGCCGCCAAGGAGAAAGGTGACTACAGCAAAGCTTCTCTCTCCCTGTACGAGAAGAAACTCAATGACAGCTTTATCGTAAAGGACATGAAGCACTACCGCAAGATGCCTGCATTTATTGACAATCACCGCATCTTTGAACAGTATCCCGGCATGATGGAAGAGATCATGAAGGGGCTGTGGCTGGTAGACGGCGAGGAGAAGGAGAAGTTCTTCAAGACAGCTATGGGCGCAGTGAAGAAGGTCGGCATCTTCAAACTCTTCGGAGATGTCAGAAAGGCGATGGGTGCACTGTAATGGCAATGACAATTGAAGATAAGCTTGGACATAACCGGTTTAACGTTGACAGCAGCTATGCGCATATCCATGTAAAAGATACCTGCGACGACCAGAAGCTGGTCGAGAGAGTGATCATGGCCTGCCCCGCAAAACTCTACAGCCAGCGGGAGGACGGAAGCATTGATTTCAACTATGAAGGATGTCTGGAATGCGGCACCTGCCGCGTCCTCACACACGGACGTATTGTTGAGTCCTGGGACCACCCCATGGGCGGTATGGGTGTAGCTTTCCGTAAAGGATAAATAGTTAAAAGAAGAATGCTGTCCCGAGCGATGCCCCTTTGTCCCATATAGATACAATTAAATGACTGATTTGACACTGTGTACGTATGGTTTTCAACGCAAGGGACAGCATTGGCTGAAACGTTTCCGGCAAAGGCCTGTTTCGTTTTATGTGTATTTAAGACTCGCTCGCGAGTCTTGCGCAATACCCATGACTGAAGTCACGGGTATTGCGCGATGAAGAATAAATAAGCCGCCGTGGCGGCATCCGCATGCGAGGTTTTGTTGTATGCAGGTAAAGAGCGCGCAGCCTGTGCGGCGGATCACCTGGAAAGTTTTTGTCGATATGATCACTCCCGGAGCAGTTCTTCTCTCTGCCATTAATCCTGCTCTGCTGGGAGTGATTATCTCCCTGCAGCAGGAGGTAAGTTTGTCTTGGCCATTGACGATCTTTCTCCTGCTGATTCCGGCTCTGGCAAATTGTTCGGTGAATCTGCTCAACGATTATTATGACTTTATCAGCGGTAATGATAAGGCTGAAAACATTGTGGCAGAGGCAGAGGGCCCCCTTGTCTATCATCAGGTGGAAAATCCGCGCCCGGCTCTTATTTACGGGCTTCTTTTTTTTGCTGCTGCCTGTCTGATGGGTATATATGTGGTGATAAAATGCGGACCGGTGCCGGCTGCGATCGGAGTCTTCGGTGCATTGGTCACAGCAACTTATTCCGGCAGATGGGTTTCCACGGATACGCCCCTTATTCTGCTGCGCTCTCTTCCGATGATTCTCGTGGTATCTCAGTTCATGCTGGAGAACAACACCTGCGACATGGATCGGGACTATGCGGCCGGCCGCCGTACACTCCCCATGTTTCTGGGTCGTGCGCGGGCAAAGAAGCTTGCAGATTTTCTTAATATTGTCTGGCTGACGTCGCTTGTCCTGAATGTGGCGGTGTTTTTTCCCTTCGGACTGCCTGTTCTGGCAGCATCGCTGTATATGGGCAGAAAGGGGATCGCGGGGACATTCCGCGAGGAGCGGACCCGTGACAACAAGCTTCCTGCAACCGGTGCGCTTGCGTCAATGGCTTTCTGGATCTCTGAAGGCTATCTGGCGTCTTCGGCTGTACATCTCGCGGTGCAGTGGTTGATGATAAAACTCTTTTAATGTAAATAATTGTATATACATTTTTGTGAGCACAGGGTTATTTGCTCACAACCCGGTCCGGTTGTGAACAAGTACGTATGTGGATCAAGGGGGAGTCTTTGTCTGAACGGGGAGAACAGCACTGTACAGACAGACCGGAAGGCAGGGAAACCGATGAATCGTTACGAAGAAAAAGAGCTGCAGCAGGAAATGGAGCAGGTAGAAAAATATCTGTCAGACTACCTTCGCGACCCCGGATACGGTGGTGCTGTGGGAAACATTCTCCGCGATATGCAAATGTCAAAAGGAAAGCGGCTCCGTCCGCGGCTGTTACTGATGGCCAGCCGGTACGGAGATGGGCAGGAGCCCGGCAGGAGAGAGAAACTCTGCCGCCTGGGAGCCCTGGTGGAGCTTGTCCACATGGCATCGCTTATTCATGACGATATTGTCGACGACGCGCCTCTTCGCCGCGGACTTCCGACTACACAGTGCAAATACGGCAAGGATATGGCTGTCTATGCGGGCGACCTGATCCTCAGCAGGATTGTCCAGAGTCTGTTCCGGGACGGCTTTTATCGTGTAGGCGCTCTTTTCGGCCAAGCTGTTGAGTCCATGTGTCTGGGAGAACTGGGACAGATGGAGTGCCGCGGCAGAGATGACATCACGGTAGAGCAGTATATGCACAATATTTACGGCAAGACAGCTGCCCTGTGCAGGCTGGCCTGTCTGGCGGGCGCAGTGGAAAGCGGATGCAGTGAAGACGTGCAGGCACAGCTCGAACAGCTGGGGATCAATTTCGGCTATATGTTCCAGATCCGCGATGACCTGCTGGATTTTGTTTCCGACACGGAGGAGGAAGGCAAGCTCACGCAGATGGATTTCAGGGAAGGAATACTGACGCTCCCTGTACTCTATGCCATGCAGGATCCGCAGGCAAAGGATCGGATCATCGATCTTCTGCGGGAGGCAAAGGAAGGAACTTTTACCGGAGAGCATGCCAGGACTCTCAAGACGATCGTCACAGCTTCCGGCGGCCTTGCCCGCGCAGCGGCGGATATGGAAATGTATGCTGAGCGTGCTCTGCAGGCAGTTGAAACACTGCCTGACCACGGTGTCAGCGCCGTTTTTCGGGAACTGCTGCAGACCAAATGTAAAGTGTCTGCGGCAGGCTAAAGCCGATTTGGAGTAAGATCATTTCTTACCGTCTTCGTCGCAGGAAGCACCGGCGGGCTTTAAAATGATCCACATACACGTAAACAAATACAGGCGGGACAGACCGGTACGGGTATTACTCCGTGAAGGTTTGTCCCGCCTGTTTGTGAAAGACGGAAACTGATCCGGTATATTCAGGAGGCCTTATGAGAAAAGAGGATGCAATGGAAAAGGCAGGCGTTTTCAAGAATGAGAAAGCAGATCAACCTGTAGATGCTTTTAGAAGAGAGGATGCAATACAGCCTTCAGGAGCTTTCAGAAGAGAGGATGCAATACAGCCTGTCGGAGCTTTCAGAAGAGAAAAAGCATTGCAGCCTGTCGGAGCTTTCAGAAAAAAGGAAGCATTTCAGCCTGCAGATGCATGGAAGACCTTGGGAAAATTGACTTATCTGCCCCGGTGGTTTTTTCGCAGCCGCATCCTGAATCAGAAGAGGCCGCTCCAGACAGTGCTCTTTGTGACGGACTACTGTAATCTGAAGTGCAGGCACTGCATGGAAGAAGGCCATCAGGGCTCCAGAATGAAGCCTTATGAGGAGATCAGAAAAGAGCTGGAATATTCCTATCAGAGAGGATCCCGTTTCATCGATTTTGAGGGCGGGGAGCCGACCCTCTGGCGCGACAGCGAAGGCAGAACGCTCAACGACCTGTACAGGCTGGCTAAAGAGGTGGGATTCTGGTCCTGTACCCTGACCACAAACGGCCAGCGCCCCTTTTCGGACACACTCGCGGATACCGTCTGGGTGAGTGTAGACGGCTACGGCAAATATCACGACCGCGTTCGCGGTAAGGGGACTTTTGCCAGGCTTGACCGGCATATCAGGGAAGCAGGGCACCCGGAGGTCAGCATTGCCATGGCAGTAAACAGGATCAACAAGGACTCAGTGGGCAGGCTGATCCGCTACGCGCACGAAAACCCCGCCATCCGCCAGATTGCTTTCAACTTCCATACCCCCTTTCCCGGAACTGAAGACCTGATGATGGACTGGGAGGAAAGAAACCGTGTCATAGACAAAATCATTGCCTATAAAAAGCGGGGGTATCCAATCATGAATTCTGTCTCCGGCCTGAAGATCATGAAAAAACGAGGCTTTCCTAAGGACTGCTGGATCGCCAACTATATTCTGATCGATGGCCGCAGACTTCCCAACTGCCCGGGCAGCATCATGGGAGCCTGTGATGACTGCGGGTTTTCCATGGCCGGTGAGATGTACAGCGTTCTGCGCATGAAACCCGATACGATTCTGGCAGGACTGCGTCTGCGCATGCCGGGATGAAGAGAGAATGTAGATAACAAATCAAAAAGAACAATTGAATATTAAAAATAATTATAGAACAAAAGGCCATGGATATTTGGTGATACGGACTTTCCACAGGCTTTTCTTTTTGCTGAAAATAAATTGCTCTGATATAATAAACATGACATATAGATGACATGTTATATGTGTTAATATATACATGGAGCGTAAGAGAACATGAAGATAGACAGGCTGATAGGAATATTGTCAATCTTATTGCAGGAAGACAAGACAACAGCTCCTGAACTGGCAGAAAGGTTTGAGGTGTCTCGCAGGACAATTAACCGCGACATTGAGGACCTTTGCAAGGCTGGTATTCCTATTCGTACAGTACAGGGCACTGGCGGCGGAATCAGTATTATGGACGGATACCGGATGGACAGGACAATCCTGACATCAAAGGACATGCAGATGATTCTTGCAGGACTGCGGAGTCTGGACATATCAGTGGACGGGATTCCATTTTGATCGATCTGTCATCGTGGTATCGGGATTCGCTGACTCCGAAGATAGAGATTATCCAGAACGCGATCGGAGACAGGCATCTGGTCCGGTTCCGGTATTATGCCCCATCTGGCGAGAGCGAGCGGATGGTTGAACCCTATTATCTGGTGTTTCGATGGTCGAGCTGGTACCTTTGGGGCTGGTGTACAGATCGCAGGGATTACAGATTGTTTAAGCTGAACCGTATGGATCGCGTTACAGAAACGGATAAGGAATTTGTTTGTCGAGATGCACCTATGCCGGATCTTTCAACTGAAAAGATATTTCCGGGTGAAATTAAGGTCAAGGCGTTATTCGCACCGGATATGAAATGGCGCCTGATCGAGGACTTCGGACCGCATTGCTTTACCGAAGCGGATGATGGAAGATTGCTCTTTACAGCGGACTACACGGATCTGGAAAATCTTGTGACATGGCTTATGACCTTTGGAGCGAAGGCGGAAGTTCTGGAGCCGGCAGAAGCGCGGGATATTATCCGCAGGAATGCAGAGGAGACATTACAGCTTTATGGGGAGGATTAACACTTATGGCATTTGATTTCAAAAAAGAATACAAAGAATTCTATATGCCGGAGAGGACACCTTCAATAGTAACTGTACCGAAAATGAATTTTATTGCGGTACGCGGCAGCGGGAATCCAAACGATGAAGAAGGCGAGTACAAACAGGCGATAAGCCGTCTGTATGGTATTGCGTTTACGATCAGGATGAGTAAGAAGGGCAGCCATCAGATCGAGGGATATTTTGATTATGTGGTGCCGCCGCTGGAGGGGTTCTGGTGGCAGGATGACGTGATCGGCATTGATTATACCAGGAAGGATTCTTTCCGGTGGATCTCCGTCATCCGTCTGCCGGATTTTGTGACGAAAGATGATTTCGACTGGGCTGTCAGAGAAGCTGCGGCAAAGAAGAAACAGGATTTTTCGAAAGTTGAGTTCTATTCTTATGATGAAGGATTGTGTGTTCAGTGTATGCATATCGGGGCTTATGATGATGAGCCTGCCACGGTAGCGGCGATGCACAGATTTATGGAAGAGCAGGGATATGCTCTTGATATTACGGACGAACGCATGCACCATGAGATTTATCTGAGCGATGCGCGGAAAGCGGCACCGGAGAAGCTGAGGACCGTGATCCGTCATCCGATAAAAGTGAAGGAGAATTGATCCTATGGAGTACATCAGAGTTACAAAGGAAAATCTGGAAAAGGAGCATATCTGCTGTGCCATTTCCAATAATAAGGATGTTCAGGTGTCATCGAAGAAGGCGTGGCTGGCCGACAGGTTTGAAGAGGGACTTGTCTTTCTGAAGAGTGTGGAGCGGGGAAAGTGCTTTATAGAATATATCCCGGCTGAGAATGCGTGGGTTCCGATCCAGGCTGACGGCTATATGTATATCGATTGCCTGTGGGTGTCCGGTTCCTTCAAAGGTCATGGCTATTCTGCAGACTTGCTGAACGCCTGTATTGAGGACAGTAAAGAAAAGGGGAGGAAAGGACTGTGTATATTGGCAGCAGCTAAGAAGAAGCCGTTCCTTGCCGATCCTAAGTTTCTGAAATATAAGGGCTTTACCGTATGCGACGAGGCGGACAATGGCATTCAGTTGTGGTACTTGCCATTTGTGACGGATGCAGACAAGCCTCATTTCAGGGAATGTGCAAAGCATCCGCGCATAGAAGAAAAAGGTTATGTACTGTATTACACCAGCCAGTGTCCGTTCAATGCGAAGTATGTTCCAGTGCTGGAGCAGACTGCCAGAGAGAATGATTTACCATTCCATGCGATCCATATCGAAAGCAGAGAGAAAGCACAGAATGCTCCGACTCCGATTACAAACTATGCGTTGTTTCATGACGGAGAATATATTACGAATGAGCAGATGAACGATAAAAAGTTCCTGAAGCTCGTGAATTCATAGGAGGCTCAGATGGCATCAACAAAAGAGTATCTGGATTTTGTCCTGGAGCAATTATCAGAATTGGATGAAGTCAGCAGCCGGGCGATGATGGGCGAATACATTCTATATTATCGCGGAAAGGTGTTTGGAGGAATATATGATGATAGGCTTCTGGTAAAGCAGGTTCCGGCGGCGGTGAAGCTGATGCCGGATGCAGAGCTGGAATTGCCTTATGAAGGGGCGAAGGAGATGCTTCTGGTTGATGATATTGATAATCAGGAGTTTTTATGTGTGCTTATCAGGAGCATGTGGGAAGAACTGCCGGAAAAGAAAAGGAAGAATCCAAAGAAACCATAGATTTCGTGGCTGAGGATTCCAAAAGGGACAGTGTCCATTTCAAGATAGCTTGAAAATGGACGCAAAATCAGACGCAATGTTGTGATCATTGAAATCACAACGGGAATAGTATATAGTAGACCTGCGGAGGTATCTATAATGCAGATTTCAAGCAGATTTACAATAGCAGTTCATGTACTGATAGCAATAGAAACATTTAAGAAGGATCATAAAATCACCAGTGAGTTCCTTGCGTCCAGTGCGAATGTGAATCCGACGGTGATCAGAAGGCTTCTGCAGCAACTGAAAAAAGCAGATATTGTAACTGTGAAGCGGGGAAGCGGTGGTGCCGATATAGAACGGCCTTTGACAGAAATAACGCTTCTTGATGTTTATAATGCTGTAGAGCCTGTGGAAAATGGTCAGCTGTTTCATTTCCATGAAGACCCGAATGAGCTCTGCCCTGTGGGGCGGAACATTCACAAGATCATGGATCACAGGCTGGAAGAGATCCAGAATGCGATGGAAGACAAGATGAGACGCATTACGATAGCAGATGTAATGGCGGATGCGAACAAGGTGATAGAAAATTAAAAAAGTTCGTTGTAACACTTGACATCACAACATGATAATGATACGCTTTCGTTGTATCAATCAATATCACAACAAATGGAGGTGTCAGAGATGGCAAATTATAGCAAGGTAAGTGTAGCAAACGATCCAAGAACAGAACTTCATGACAGTTTAGGACTCACAGGAGCGGAGATCAGTATCAATCATCTTCCGGCAGGCGCAAGCGTTCCTTTTGTTCATTATCATAAGACAAACGAAGAGATTTACATCATTCTCTCAGGAAAGGGAAAAGCTGTAGTTGACGGTGAGGATATAGAGCTGGCTGCCGGTGATATCGTCCGAATTGCACCGGATGGGAAGAGACAGTTCTTTGCGGCAGCTGATTCAGAAATCAGTTATGCATGCATCCAGGTGAGAGCCGGTTCCCTTGAAGCATATACCGCTGATGATGCAGTAATTGAATAATAATGAGTGGTAAAGTTGTGGGCATTCCTGTGAATGGGTGTCCACAATTTTTTTGCGGAACGTTATGAGTGTTTGTATAAAAGATACTATCCAGAAGTACTATTTGGGGCTCATCACTTTGAGGTGGTCATAGGATGTGCCCGGTTTTTTTTACCCTAAAAAGACTTGACATTCTGGAACACATTCTTGAGGGCGGCGGAATCATTATTATATAATAATGAAGATTTCAAAAAACCCGTACGGGAGGAGAGAAGAATCGCGGTGATTGTATTAAGCGATGAAAAGACTGTATGTATTGCTGTGTGACGGGAAGTGAGAATGAAATGAAAAAACTGTTTACTGCTGATGATTTCATGGTCGCATTTATTTCTGCGCTGGGCTATGGCTTTGGAGAAACCATAGCAAGAATCTCCGGCTGGTCAGAACTTATGTGTATCGCGGCCTCTTTTGCTGTCGGGATCGTGCTGGAAGAGATCATAGGAGGAATCGTCTTCAGCAAAGCAGTCCAGAAAAATATGAACAGGAGGATGCTGACATTTGCGGCGATACTCCTTGTATTTCTGCTTGGCCAGTATATTTCCGTAAAGTGGATGGGTACGTCCCTGGCGGAATACCTGCAGGAGGAAATCCTGTTTGTCGTAGGTCTTCCTATGATTGGTTTTGTCGTAAATCTGCTCCTCCGGGGATACCGCGCATGGAAGATCCGCAAGGTTTACGGAGATGGCAGCAGGGGTTATGTTTTCGATCTCAAGGAAGAGGACATTGAGGAAACAAACCGGGAGAACAGGCCCATCACCGGAGAATATGATGAGGAGCTTGCAGTAAAGACCAGGACAGGCATCTTTGTGGGAGAAAAGCAGAAGAAGATCATTTGTTATCTTGGAATCCCCTATGCAGAGCCTCCGGTGGGAGAGCTGCGGTGGAGGGCGCCAGTGTCTCTCCCCGCATCGGACGCCGTATTTGAGGCGAAAAATTTCGGTGCTTCCGCCATACAGGTGGAGCATGAGGGATCGATCCTTAAGAAGCACAGGCAGAGCGAGGACTGTCTCAGTTTAAATATCTGCATCGGAAGTAAAAAGGCGGAGGGGAAGAGACCGGTCCTTGTGCTGTTCCATCATGGTGATTTTACATTCGGAGGTACTGCGGATCCCCTGATGTACGGCGCTGATTACATAAACGATCATCAGGATATCGTGTTTGTAAGCTTCAATTATCGCCTCGGTATTTTCGGCTTCATTGATTTTTCGGAAGTCCCCGGCGGAGACGCGTACCCTGATGCCGCAAACCTGGGACTTTTGGACCAGGTCGCGGCGCTGGAGTGGATCAGGGAAAATATATCTGCGTTCGGAGGTGATCCCGATCGGATCACGGTGCTCGGCTTTGACGCCGGGGCGACATCTATCCTTATGCTTGCATCCTGCGGGCGGGCGAAGGGACTGTTTCAGAAGGCCTTCGTATTTAACGGCAATCTGGCTACAGCATACGATTCACCGGACGGATCCAGAGCGCTGGCCGGGAATCTGTTGAAGGAGACACAGACATCGACCATGGAGGAGCTTTTGAAGCTGGATACAAAAACCTTGAAGGATGCCGCCCAAAGACTCTGGCAGGATATGTGCGCCCCCACCTGTGACGGAAATTGGATCCCTGTGGATGTGGACCAGGCATACCGGGACAAAGCTGCTTCAGGGATCGAGTTCATCATAGGCATTCCCGCAGATGAGACCGGGGTGCTCAGGTCCTTCCTGGGCAGGAAGAAGTTTGATGACTTTGTGTCCTCCGGCATGACTGTGATCCGGCAGTACGCGGACGATTCTCTCGCCGGCGAAATCCGGGAATTCATGGAAACACAGAAGAAGCTGTCCGGTGAGTCTGAAGCAAGGGCGAAGCTGATAGAACAGTGGCTTGCCATAAGGGAATACCGCAGCGCGGCCAGACTGTCAGAGGGCGGGAACAAGGTACGCCTGCTGTATTGGAATGAGAAAGCATTGATCGAGAAGCTCGGCACGGGTACTGTCGATGCCGCAGCTTCGCTCCTTGGAAACGAGGATGCCCTGCAGATGTATGGCAGCGTGATCCATCAGGATCTGGCTGAGATCCTCCAGAAGCTGCTGGAGAAATTTGTAAACGGAGATACGCTGCAGCTGTATCCGAATGAGATCGGCGGAGTGGATGCCATCGACTGGAAGGCGTTCCCCCGGGCGCTTGTTGTTTCGGACGACAGGCTGTATTGCGAAACGATCGAGGACAGGCTGACAGAGGTAAAAGGGCTTTTGGACTTTATGGTAAGATAAGGCATACAAATGTCAGTTTTTCATTTATTCAGTTTGAGTGTTTTGTGTAAATAACCAGCTGCTTGCTGGTACCACCGATCCAGTCAATAATCTGCTCTCTGGTATACACAGCATTCTTCTGATTGATCGATCCGGCAGCTTTCATATGATATAAACTTCCATCAAAATAGAAGATGAGTCCTGAATGAAATCCCGGCCAGTCAACCAATTCTCCTTCGGCATTACGCCACATATTCGAATGAACCTGTAATTGAACCAGTTTGCCCTCCCGCAGGGCATTATCAATTTCATTTATTTCGGAAGGGGCGCGTGAGACCGTAAAGCCATAGAAATTATTGATATCCGGGCACTCATACGGTTCGAGATGATCTGTTTTTAATTCGGGATGTGCACGGACCAGCACGTTGTAGACTTCATATATATGGTAATCTGTTCCATTGAAAATATTGACAGCTTCTTCATATGCGCCCAATGTACCGCCTTTATGATGAACAATATTTCCCTGCCATTCCAGATCGCCGTTTTCGGGCAAATGAATGCTCTCTCCGACGGAGATTGCATGTGCCAGGTCAAATGTTACGACCCTGCTGTCAAAGCCGCCGTTAACAGTGCTTTCGGAAGCCGTGCTGCTTCCCGTATCTGCCGTGGCTGCCGTAGCGGCCATATCTTCTGTGCTGTTTTGCATACTGGCTCCGGAAGTTGTGCCGTCTTCCTCATCTGCCGTGGAAGCCATATCTTCCGTGCTGTCAAGCACACTGATTTCGGGAGTCGGGTTGTTATCCTTAAGTTCCGTGTTATTTTGCTTATTGGCTTCAGAAACAGAGGTTCCTTCGCCCGCCTGACGGTCATGCACTTTTGTAAATATAAAAAGCAATGTCACTATTGCCAGAATGACCAGAACGATACAGGTTTTTTTATCGATTCTCTTTATTTCAGTACCTTTTTTCTTGAATGTTTCCAATGTAATTTCCTCCTTTTTTCACGGGGGGGGTCACAACCTGGTCAGGTTGTGACCAGTAAAGTTGTGGTTTTGGCCGGGGCGCAATGAGCCAGGCTGAAAGGTTCGTTGTTCTCTGTCGCGGCGTACAAAAAGACCATGGAATAAAAGTGAAAACGACGTATAGTTATATTGTTGAAAATGACTATATTTGCGTCCGAATGTATTGTTGATGCGATTATTAGTGTAATATAATTATATATCCAAGTGCAACATTTTCGAGTACCGCAAGGCTTCCGGGTTCGGTGTGGGAAGCGGCGTACAGGATGATCTGCTTTTTGGGGAGAGGAAAGCAAATGACAGAAGAATTAAGACTGGAACCGCAGGAAGCGGTGATCATGAGAATGGAAAAGGTGGGATACGGTAAATCCTTTCTGATCCCAGCCAACAATAATGAGCTGATCCTGACCAACCGGAACCTGATCCTTATCAGGAAGAATCTGCTGGGAAAGGGGGAGGAGACGCTGTATTTTCCTATCAGTGAGATCCGGATGGCAGACGGGCATCCCCAGGTGCGCAAGGGTAAGGCTGACCATATGACGCACACACTCGACGTTTATATGAATGATAAAATGGAGAGCTTCCGCTTTGAATGGGAGAGCGATATCGATGAGTGGATCGCCCAGATAGATTCGGTGGTGACCGGGGAACCGGTGAAGAGAAAGACCGAGGCGGATATGATCGCGGAGGCAATGGCTATCGTAGAGACTATTGAGGAGCCCATTGAGAAGATGAAGGGCATCCTGGGAATCAAGTCGGATAAAGAAGTGTCCTGCCGATGCCCGTCCTGCGGCGCGTCACTGATCGGACTTAAGGGGGAGACACAAAAGTGCCCCTATTGCGGCACATTTCACACGTTCTGATCAGGCGAGAGAGCCGCGCATGACACGGAGGCGCCCCAAGCACCTGTGATCCTTCAACGTTTTCCTCTAGGCGAAAACGCCTCAGGGCGCCGCTCTTGCGAGCGGCATGGTCGTAAAGTACGCAGGCGTAAGGAAGACTTGTCGGTCAGCTGTTTGGGAAAATTGACCTGTCAAGCATTTTTGAAAAATTGGCTACTTGCATTTTTTTCTGATTTCATTTATAATCTGCGGACAACGTGTGGCATTTCAACTGCGTAAATCCAGTTGGAGGCCACACGTTTTTTGTCTGAAAAGAATATCGTTACAACACAGTATAGCGTGTAGCCATTGGCGTAAAACCAGCTAATGGAGACACGCTGTTTTTTTTCGAAAGGAGTGATCTCAATGGAACAGGAAACGAATCGGTTTTTGGGGGAAGAGCATATCGGTAAATTGATGCAGAAATATGCGATTCCCTGTATCATTTCACTTCTGGTCGGAGCGCTTTACAATATTGTAGACCAGATTTTTATCGCAAACGCATCATATCTCGGCTCATACGGGAATGCTGCCAATACGGTGGTATTTCCTCTTACGGTCATTGCTTTGGCTATTGCAGTAATGATCGGCGACGGCTGCTGCGCCTTTGTCAGTCTGAGCCTTGGAAAAAAGCGGGCTGAAACTGCTAAGAAGAGTGTCGGCAATTCGATTATTATGGTAATTATCAGTGGATTGGTGCTTTGTGCGGTATACCTGATCTT
>ONXK01000111.1 GCA_900321785.1 uncultured Lachnospiraceae bacterium
ACTATCTTTTCCGGGCATTTGATGAAGCGGAAGAACTGATCGGCGTAGCCAGAAAACGTAAAATGGAAAAGAAATACTGAGAAAAAACGTAATCAGAATGGTCTTCATCAAAGAAGATATAGCGCATTTCTTTATGTTATAATGCATTTCTTTATGTAACTGACCAAATCAGTAAATATTATCGAATCAGTCAACAGATAACACGATTATAAATCATTCCTCTCCGCATTCTGCGGGCAAATAAGTCAACGATTATTACGTTAACCATTCCAGTTAAAATATCTGAGTATTGCGAATGGAGAGTTTTATTTTACAGTAAAAACTCATAAAAACGGATAAAAGTTACGGAATTGTTACGCAATATATTGAAATTTTTAATATTATTGTATATAATTTTACTGGTGCAAAAGGCGAATAGATTGTGTACGAATTAATTCTGTTTGTTCTTAAACGCACCGGACTCTTATGTAGCAATTAGAATTATCGTGAAGATATTTTACTTGTAGAAGAACTACTTAAGATTCCGAGACGCAATATACCTTCTGGAGAGGAGTTGTTTTATTGATTAACAAAAAATGCAGTTTAGGAAAAAAAGCATATGCGGCACGTCGTATTGCTGCGATCCTGATGACAGGTACAATGGCAGGAGCCGTTGCAATGGGTACTCCCGGACTTGTCCAGGAAGTTTCTGCAGGGTATTCGGCCAATGCAGATTATATTTTTGAATATCTGACGAAGAGACTCGGTTATTCGGAAGCGGCTGCCTGCGGTATTATGGCTAATATCCGCTGTGAATCTACTTTTAATCCGCAGGCCTATAATGCCGGCGGCGGAAGCTATGGCCTGTGTCAGTGGACAGGCGGCAGATACGGCCGTTTAAGAAGCTGGTGCGGATCAAACGGTTATGATTATAAGACGATTGACGGACAGCTGGCATATCTGCAGTACGAGCTGCAGACATATTACAGGAGTGTAGAAGATTATCTGCGCTCTGTTGAAAATAATTCTGACGGCGCCTACAAAGCGGGACAGTACTATTGCTATCACTTCGAAGCACCTGCCAGCAGGGGAAGTGTCTCTGTCTATCGCGGCGGACTGGCCAGTGATACATTCTGGAGTGCGTATCGTCCGGCGGAGTGGTATGAGGAGAATGAAAAGTGGCGTTATATCAAGAATGACGGCTCCTACCACACTTCCTGGCTCACCGTTGACAACAAGACTTATTATCTTGACGAAAACGGTTACCGTGTAACCGGCTGGAAAACCATAGACGGCAAGCGCTACTATTTTGGTGCTGACGGTGCAATGGCTTCCGGATGGGTCAAAGTGGACGGCAAGGATTACTATTTTGAAGAAGGGGGCGCTCTGGCCACCGGCCTTGTGATGAAGGGCGAGGACTGGTATATGCTCGATCAGTCCGGACAGATTCAGGCCTCTGCCGCAATGAAAGACTTTGCGCAGACATGGCTTGCCGCTGCGGATATAAAGGGTGACAACTCCAGTACTGCCTCTGCATCTGAAGACAATAATGGATCCACAACTGCTGCCTCTAATCAGGCAGACGAGAGCGGTAAGACAGAAACAGCCGCTGCGGATACGAATACAGTCAGCGGACCTCTGGCCAGTGCCGGACATGAGGCTGATCTCACAACACCTTCCGGCAAAAAGACTGAGTCTGTAAAGGGACTTGAACTTCTGGCAGAAAATGCCCGGGAAAATATCGCACCCGAGCTTGAAAGCACTCACGAACAGGCTTCCGAACAGGCTTCTGCGGCATCTTCAGTATCGCAGATGGATGTGTTGAAAACAGCTGCCGCTGCCATTGAGTCAAGTTCAGAGTCCGGATCTGTTTCTACAGACAGCACTCTGACTGCACAGAAAGAAAAAGAGGACGAATCCGCACAGGCCGATCAGGTAAATACTGCAGCTGCATCCGTTCAGGTAGAAGAGCCTGTTGCATCTGCACAGGCAGAAGAAACGGATCAATCTGCCCGGGAAGAGACTTCTGTATCTTCAGCCGCCTCTTCACAGGCAGAAGAGGAAACCAACTCTGATGAAACCTCCAGTCAGGAGAAAGAGGAAGCAAGCTCCGTTGAAACCTCCAAGGAAGCCAAGGAGGCGGAAGAAGAGGAGGCAAACTCTGATGAAACCTCCAGGCAGGAGGAAGAGGAATCAAACTCTAATGAAACCTCCAATGTAGCAGAAGAGGATGAAGAATCTCCTCAGAAGACTGATTCCGAGATTGAGGATGCCGGATCCGATTTCACTGCTGCTGAGGCAATGAGGATCGCTGCGGAAGTTCTGGATGAAGGTATGGACGAAGAGGAAGATTCGGGCAAACCGTATATCATCTATGAGCCGCAGGCTGAAGATGTGGCTGATCAGGATTCGGATAAAGAGGCTGAAGCGCAGACTGACGAAGAAAGTACAGAGCCTGCTGCTGAAATTACCCTTTCAGATTCTATTCCCATGGTCACACTTGATGAGTTGGATGATCTGGTGAAGCTGCTGGATGAAAAAGATATCCTGCATGCTGTCAGCAAAGACGGAAAGGACATCACCAAAGATGTCAAGGCTGACTATGAGCTGATTGATTCCCATCGAAATGCCTATAAGGTTACTTTCAGCGTCACATATGATGGGCAGACTGTCACTTACGAATCGACGGCATATGTCACTAAATGATATATTATAAAACAATACAAGAATGAAAGTGGTGTTGAGGCAATTATGAAACACCATAAGTTTTTCGCATGGGCAACAGTATTTTGCTTTCTGATGACGATGCTCACCGGATACGAGAAAAAGTGATCAAAGAAAGAAATACAAAATATGTTACAAGCGCAAAAGAAAAAGGAGTGTCGCAACAGCGGCGCTCCTTTTTCTTTTCAGGCTAAAATGTTCGATTAATCCTTATTCTCAGTATCTCTCAGGCGGACAATGTTACGGGCGCTCTTGCGGCGGTCTTCCTCGATGGCGGCGTAATGTTTACGGGTCGTGTTGACGTCCTTGTGTCCCAGGACATCCGCAACCAGGTAGATGTCCCCCGTCGCTCTGTACAGGCTGGTTCCGTAGGTACTGCGCAGCTTATGGGGAGTGATCTTTTTGAGGGAGGTGGCAAGACCGGCGTATTTTTTGACCAGGTTTTCAACTGCCCGAACCGTGATCCGCCTGTTCTGAAGAGAAAGAAAGAGGGCTTTTTCATGTCCTTCTTTGGGAATGATCTGCATCCTTTGTTCTAGATAGTCCTTCAGGGCGTTTTCAACTTCATCGCCAAAATAGACAATGGATTCATAGCCTCCTTTTCGATGCACACGGATGCCTTTTTCCTTAAAATCAATATCTTCAAGGTCGAGGCCTACACATTCGGAAACCCGTATGCCGGTCCCGAGCAGGAGAGTGAGCAGAGCGATGTCCCGCAGCCGTGTCTTATCATGAAAACGAAGCTGGTTTTTGGTGAGCTGCGCACCGGTATCGGCCTTGTCCAGCATGTCATTGACCTCCTCTGCGTCCAGCCGGACAATCGGCTTTTCGTGCAGCTTGGGAAGCGGGACCAGGGCAGTGACGTCCCGGGCCAGGATCTCGGAGGTATAGAAATATTTGAACATACTTCTTACTGCCGATAACTTGCGCGCCTTGCCTCTTGCATCGTTGGTGAAGATCTGGTCACCTTTCTCATAATAAGTCAGATACTCCAGAAACTCCTCTATGTCCTCCTTGCCGATCTGTTCCAGAATACTGATGGGGTAATCTTTGATCGCGGTTCCCTTCATCGCAGTATTTTCATTTTCGATGAATTCAAAAAACACCCGCAGATCATAGGCATAGGCCAGTCTTGTCCGGGCACTGGTAGATTCCTCGATCCCGCGAAAATACTGCCTGCAGAAGCGCGGAAGCTCATCCAGGATCTCCCGCATCTTTTTCGTATTTCTGATATCCTGCTCGCGGGAATATTTTTCCGTGCGCGCTTCCGTTTTTTTGTCCGATCTACTGTTCCTGCCAGCCATATCCGCCTTTTCTTTCTCATGCGAAACTTATGCGAAACTATACCGATAAACGAATGGATCCGCTATATCTCCAAATCATCCTTCAAACATTAATGATTGTAACACAATAAAGTGTTCTGTGAATACATCAGAAAATGATTTCGGATGCAGAAGTGCTGCATAAGTGTTGATGTCCAAATTCGTTATTGTTGTCTTGACAAACCAGTTTCTATATGGTAAATAAGTTTTTGAAAAAAAGTAGACAACAATGCTAAAAAGAAGATGCACCCTCCAAGTTTATTTATAAATCCTCATTCTGGCACCTGAGGATAGAATGAGTGAATTTGCCGGGTGCATTGATCAAAATACAGGCGCAGACTTCTTCATGGAAAGAGGCTGTGTCTGTTTTTTTAACAACCCTGAATATAAGCCGTTGGAAAAGCCGTGGGATAAGCTGTGAGATTAGGCTATGAGATAAGTGTGAGATAAGCTGTGGGATAAGCTGTGGGATTTGTATTTGCCTGGTGCATTATATGTTATAATTACGTATATATTTACAGATTTCAAGGAGCCAGTTACTTTTGTCAATCAGGAGAGCCGCCGCCTATGTTTTTCAAAGACATTTACGCAGGTCCCGGGCGCAGGAGCAAGCTGACCGGTGGAATGATCATCCTGATCTCAATTCTGCTTGTATTTCAGTGCTTTATTATCGCCAATGCCTTGAACATGGCGATCAAGGTGAAGGTAAGCGTTTTCTGGCTGGATCCTTATCTGCAGGTTGAGATTCAGGGTGCCGACGGGTATGCTGCAGCACAGCCGGTTTTTGACGAAGCTTCTTTTCGCAATGACCTGGAGAATACCCTTCTTTCAAAATACGGTTCTCTTAGCGCGGATGAGGCCGGCAGTCTTTCGGAAATGACAGCCAAAGCCGTGCAGTATAGTATTGACGTAAAATCCGCGGATGGCAGTCCCCTCACGATCGTAAATGGTTCCGCTGCAGGTAACAGGGAGACAGGAGAGTCTGGGGGCGGTAAAAACGCTCAGAACGGGGATGCCCCGGATGATGCTCAGGATAATCCCGCAAACGCAGCCGATCAGATCGATCTGCCGCTGCCGGGAATATCAAACGGGAACCAGGTAACTGTGTCTGCCGATATCAGTGATGAGATCTGTATTCAGCTGCGGGAACAGGGATATTATCTGGCCTTTGAATGTCATCCGGTTACAGTTACTGCGGAAGATCTTCCCGAAGCGGATCCATATGATGCTTTTGCAGATCTGAGTGTCACCTTTTCAGGGCTCGACGGGTCCGGAGAAGCCGCCGCCTATTATAATGGGTATTACCCCTTTGACTTTAGTGTGGAGCCTTCCACAGGACTCAGAAACGGAGATACAGTCCATATTTCGATATCCCTTCATGATGAATATGACTTGAACCGTATTGTCGAGGAATATCACATCATGCCGGTTTCACTGTCACAGGACTATACCGTTTCAGGTCTTTACTCCATTCCGACAGGTATGGACAGCTTTACGCAGGAGAGCCGCGATGCCCTTATGGAACAGGGTCGTCTGGCGGCGCAGCAGATGCTGCAGGAGGAATACCGGGACGATGAGCGCTTTACCCTTGATGATGCAGGAATGTACTTTGCGCTTTCCAATCATGCCCCGGCCAACCGGCTTAACCCTGATACTACAGATAACCCTGACAACCCTGAAAACCCTGACGCTCCTGAAAATCCTGACAATGCGTCCGCATACGACATAGCGGAAACAGAGAATTACCTGTTCTGCCTGTTCAGGATCAATTATTCAAACAGCTCCGGAGAAGACTTCGATTACTATTATTATGTCCGGTTCGAGAATCTGCTTCTCAACGATTCCGGTGAAGTAGTCGCGGATTTTGGAAGCTTTGAATATCCGCACAAGCCTTCCATCCCGATTATCGGTGAAACACTTGGTGATGGCGCCCAGGTCTCTGTCCCCGGTTTATTGAGCTTTCGTTCTCTGGCCGGATATGAGACACAGGAACAGCTTATTTCCCGCGTTATCACGCCTCTTGAAACGGATTTTGCGATATCCTCCCTGGACAATCCGGGATCAGAGAACCAGGAATCAGAAAATCAGGAATCTGAGAACCAGTAATCAGAGAATCAGGAAATTGCTACAAAAAAGATGCAGCGCCGATTGTCTTGAATTTTTGTGGACTAATCGGCGCTTAATCCTGAATTATTCACCGATATACGGTGAAGACGGCTGAAAGCCGCATGTTTACTGCGATTTTGTAGTGTTGCTTCTTTCATCCGATAAGTGAATAGAA
>ONXK01000194.1 GCA_900321785.1 uncultured Lachnospiraceae bacterium
TGCTCCTCATAAGTAAAGCGCAGGTAGTACTTCCTATGTTTCTGCTCCAGTGTCGGTGCCGAGGCCTTCGCATGCGCCCAGTGCCTCCGCAGCATTGAACCTCCGCCTGGCATTTTCGATCGGCGAGAGTTCCTCCCAGGCCGTATCCAGTGCCTCCGTCAGGTACATCACAGCCCGGCGGCAGATGTCCATCGTCTTCCGGAAGCAGATATTCTGTTTTCGGATCTCCACCCCATAGCCGGATGCCACCTTCATGCCCTGCACCTCATTTCCCTTTGTTACGCACGTTCCTTTTGGCTGTTGATATAATGCGTCACCTGTTCCCGGCTGCGGCCGCTCACTGTCACAGCGCAGCAGGACGGATTCCACAGACGCCCGCCCCACAGAGACTGTTTCAGTTCCGGATACTTCAGGAACAGCCATCTCGCGGTATTTCCCTTCATGATTTTCACCATATCGGAAATTCTAAACTGCGGTTTGCAGTTCAGAAGTAGGTGAATATGATCCGGCATAACCTCCATCGCCAGGATCCGGAAGGAATACACAAGCTTCAGCATCCACACCAATCTCAACATACCCCTTCAGCCTCGTATCATTTTGCTCAAGAAAGCGACAGTCTCCACGTGGCACGGAGAAAAAATCCATGCCCAGGACAGCAAATCAGTTGTTCACAGAAAAAACACAGAATTTTGTAAATTGCGTCACAAATAAGCTATACAATCTTTAATTGGAAAAACGATAAGGCTTCCGGGCGGGAAATATCCGGGAAGCAAAAAGAAAGAAGGCCAAATATCATGAAAAAGACTGCAGGGATGTTGCGGAAAAGGGTTCAATGCCGATGCAGGCTGCTGCAGATGAAGAAGAAGCTCAGCCAAAGATGATTACGGAAGCTGAAACGGGGAAAGTAACGTTCAGTACGGATTATCCCGGGGTTACTGTCAAACCCGGCGGGACCTCGACATTTACTCTTTATATTACAAATACCGGTTCGGAAGAAGCCACTGTCGAACTTGGCGCCGAAGATCTTCCGGAAGGGTGGGAAGGAAGATTTAAAGGCAGTTCCAATGAAATTTCCATGGTTCATGTGGGTGCGTACCAGACAAAGGAGGATTCTCCTTCTCTGAGCTATTCGCTGACTGTTCCGGAAGATACGAAGGAAGATACTTACACCGTCAGCCTCAGTGCGAAAGGCGGAAACATTGATGAGGTACTGGCGCTGACCGTAAAAGTGGATGCGGAAGAAAAAAAGATCGGCGCAGGTAATTTCACAACAGACTATGCGCAGCAGGAAGGCGTTGCCGGCACGAAGTTCAGTTACACCACCACATTGACCAATAACAGCGGTGAGAACATGACCTATTCGCTGTCTGCAGAGGGAGCTCCGGAGGGCTGGAACGTGACATTTACGCCATCTGGCACAACCACCACCACTTCTTCCGTACCCGTGGATGCCGGTGCAAGTTCTACAATCAAGGCTGCCGTTGTTCCCGCACAGAATGTGACGGCCGGTGAGTATCCGATCACATTTGTCGCAGCCTGCGCAGGTGAGACACTCGAACTTCCGGTCACGGTCAGGATTACAGGAACATACAGCCTGACGACTACGACACCAACCGGCAATCTTTCCGCCAGCGCTTACGCGGGTGAGCCCAAAGATATAGTTCTTTCCATACAGAACACGGGGAATATCGATCTGACAGCCATCAGTCTGAAAGCACAGGCTTCTACGAACTGGGAGGTCACCTTTGACCAGGATACGATTAACAGCATTCCTGCAGGAGGGAATGTAGAAGTGACTGCACATATTACGCCGGCAAAGGATGCGATCCTCGGCGATTATGTGACTGTGATAACAGCGTTTAATGACGCAGTTTCGTCGGATTGCGCGCTCAGAATATCCGTGCAGAACCATACAGGCTGGGGAATCGCGGCAGTTGCCATCGTTGCGTTCCTGGTTCTCGGACTGGTGCAGATCATTCGCAAATTTGGCAGGAGATGAGAATCATGACGGATACAACCATTATCCGTACCGAAGATCTGACCAAAGCCTACGGCAAAAAGGTAGCTGTCAACCACCTCAGCCTGGAGATCAGGCGGGGGGAGATATTCGGGCTGCTTGGACCAAATGGTGCGGGAAAAACAACAACGATACTGATGCTTCTGGGTCTGACCGAGCCTACGCAGGGCAGGGCACTGATCGACGGATATGACTGCACAAGGCAATCCATGCAGGTCAAGCGAATCACCGGATATATGCCGGACAACGTCGGCTTTTACAGTGACATGACAGGCCGGGAAAACCTCCGCTTTACGGCAAGACTGAACGGAATTCCGGAAAAAGAGATTGATCCGCTGATTGACAGACTGATTGAAAAAGTCGGAATGACATACGCAGCAAACCAGAAAACAGGAACCTATTCGAAAGGCATGCGCCAGAGACTTGGTATTGCAGATGTCCTGATCAAGGATCCGGCGGTCATTATTATGGATGAGCCGACAGCAGGACTTGATCCGGAAGGAATGCGCGAGTTTTTAAGCCTGATCAAACAGCTGAGTGTGGAGGATGGAAAAACGATCCTGGTCTCCAGCCATCAACTTTACCAGATCCAGCAGATCTGCGACAGGGTCGGCATCTTTGTGGATGGAAGTCTGATCGCGTGCGGCGGAATCAGCGAACTGGGATCACAGATTGCGGCACAGGGTCATTATACACTGGAGATTTCAGCGGAACCTTGTGATGAGAGATTCCTGGGATTTTTAAAAGAACAGGATGGGATTACCGGAATATCCATGGAAGGCAGTACTTTTTTGATCAGTTCTTCCAAAGATCTGCGCACCGATATCACAAGGTTCCTCGGAACACATGAATATAAACTGCTGCATATGCATCAGAAAGGCGGAGATCTGGACGAAATCTACCGTGTCTATTTTGAGGAAGCTGAAAAAGAAGGAGATGAGAACCATGACAAGAGCGGCAGCAGGAAGCACCGTTTCAGAAACAGAGGAGCATAAGTGCAGGAGCATCCGCTACCACAGTCTGAAGGCGCTCTATCGGAAGGAAATGGCGGATCATGTGACCAGCAAAAGGTTCATCATTATTCTGATCCTCGTGATTGCGATGACGATCGCAAGCGTATACGGCGCGGTTACGGGAATTAAAAGTGCGATTATGAATGCTGCCATAGATAAGAATGCTTCATTTGATGCAAGCTACATGTTCCTCAAACTGTTTACCACCGGCGGCAGTTCCATCCCGTCATATATGTCACTGATCGCGTTGATCGGTCCGTTCATCGGGCTGATCCTCGGATTTGACTCGATCAACGCCGAGAAAAACAACGGGACACTGAACCGGCTGGTATCTCAGCCAATTTACAGAGATGCCATCATCATCGGCAAGTTTCTGGCATCCTCGACACTGGTCGTGGTTATGGTCCTGAGCACAGGTATTGCAGTCGGATGCGCAGGTTTCCTGGCGTCCGGTATACGGCCGTCAGGCGAGGAGGCTGTCAGGGTTCTGATCTATCTGCTTTATACAATCGTGTATATCTGCTTTTGGCTGGCGATGGCACTGCTGTTTTCGGTCTTCACCAGGCATGCGGCAACGTCGGCACTTGCTTCGATCGCACTCTGGCTATTTTTTGCAATCTTCATGAGCCTTCTGGCAGGCATTATGGCGAATGCGGTCTACCCGGTCAATACAGAGTATGAACAGGCGGTCAACGCGCTGAACAATTACAATCTGAACCTGAATCTGAACAGAATCTCTCCCTACTATCTGTATTCAGAAGCCAGTTCCGTTCTGATGAACCCGGCAACCCGGGCGATCAACGCTGTGTCATATGCACAGCTGGTCGGCGCACTGAGCAGCTATCTGTCTCTTGGGCAGAGCCTGCTTCTGGTCTGGCCGCATCTGGTTGGTCTGCTTGCCCTTTCCTTCGCGGCATTTACGATCTCGTACGTCGGCTTCATGAGACAGGAAATCCGGGGGAACTAAAGAGCAAGACGTAAAACATGAGGGGAAACGGTTTCGCATAGACGTCAGCTGCGCAGCAAGACAGGCCTGTGTCCTGGTTCTGACTGCGATATCCGGGAAAAAGCCGGCAGAGCATACCTGCCGGCTTTTTCTCGTACAAATTCATCGACAAGGTTCGCGTAACAGAGATCTGTACATCTGCAGATATAGAACGCCCAATGTTCTATTATCATTTCAAAGACAAGTATGACCTTGTGGCATGGATGTTCTGTACGGAT
>ONXK01000064.1 GCA_900321785.1 uncultured Lachnospiraceae bacterium
TCATGACCCGCCCGCTTTTTTTACATAGTGTATAAGAACAGCCCGAAACAATGCCTCCTGTGTCTTAGGGATCTGCGTGGTACGTTGTCTTCCATCCGATGGAATCAAAAAATCGGGCAATATTTTCTACAGGAGATTCTTTCCCGGGATCTCCGTTCGAATAAATACGTATTCTGTCTCCGAAGAACGCTCTTCGTCATAGCGGTACCCGCTCCAGTTGAAATCCTTCATCTGTTCCGGTTCCTCTGCATGAATTCCGGCCATGAAGCGGACCATCTCGCCTCGGGCCATCTTGGCATACACACCCTTTTGAACAACTTTGCTGCCATTCGCTTCGCCGAAAATACATGTGATGAAAAGATCCTCCGGCTGCAGGTACTTCTGGATGCATTTTGCATATTCTTTTGAAGCCAGGTTGACGATGATCCGGCTGTCATCAAGAACTTCACGATACAGGTCATCGCCCCAGAAATCATACAGGTTCTTATGCCCGGCAACCGCCGCCTTCGCCTGCATTTCCAAACGGTATGGCACAACGCCGTCCATCGGTTTTACCACACCATAAAAAGCCGACAGGATCCGCAGATGATCCTGCACATACTCATACTGGCCGTCCTCAAAGACCGCCGGCGCCATATATGTGTACTGGATGCCGTCATAGGCCAGGAGCGCCGGCGTCAGGTTCTTTCGCAGATTCATATGTGCAAACCGCTCGGCGTTCTGCCGGGCGATCTTGTCATTGCAGACCCAGAGAGTTTTCTGCTGCTCATATGTCAGACCACTGATCCAGTCTTTCAGAACTTCTGTTTTCTCCATAAAGACCGGAAGGTCCGTGCAGTGAAAGGTTTCTGTATCTACCCGCATCTGCTTTGCCGGGGATATGATGATCTTCACGACAGTTCCCCCAGCATCTGCGCCGCATTGTCGGCAGCCTTCACTTTACCAAATGCTTTCTCGATGATTCCGTTCTCGTCGATCAGGTATGTTGTCCGGATAACACCCATGGAGACCTTGCCGTAGTTCTTTTTTTCTTTCCAGACATCATAGGCCTGAATTACTTCCTTCTCCGGGTCGGAAAGGAGGGTAAACGGCAGGCCATATTTCTCTTCGAATTTCTTGTGGGACGCAACACTGTCCTTGCTGACGCCAAGCACAACCGCGCCCTTCTCCCGGAACTGCGGATAAAGCTCGCCAAAGGCGCAGGCCTGCTTCGTGCATCCGGCAGTCATGTCTTTCGGGTAGAAATACAGGATCACCTTCTGCCCCTTGTAATCTGCAAGGCTCCTCATTTCTCCATTCTGATCCGGCAGCGTAAAGTCCGGGGCTTTGGTTCCGATTTCCAGCATATTCTGATTCCTCCATTGGTTGATCCACCCCTTTATTCAGAGGCAGCTCATTGTCATCATCTAATTCGGGTGCTTCTGAGCTCGTAATCGTCAGACAGCCAGCCTTAAGGACTGTGAACAATATTTCAAGACGCGCCCAGAATCAGACATATCTCACCTTTCAACTTCTGTGCTTTGAGCGGAGCATCTCAGCATGAGGATTGCATAAGCAATCCCCGGCGCTGCTTTAATCCCCGACACTGCTTTAAAGTACTTCAGACCTGATATCTCAATTGTACCAAAAAACGACATGTTATAGGTAAAAAAAGGGACATTGGTGCAACCCTGCAGGTATTTAAACGTTTCATGGTCACACCCTGACCCGGGTGTGACCATGAAACGTTTATACCCTATAATAGTTTACTCCCGCTGCCTGAAGAGCGGCAATTCTCTCGTCAGGTGAAGGATATCCGATTTGAAGCAGTTCGCCTCGAAAATCCTGTTGGCGGAAGTTGTCAATATACAAGCACTGTACTTCTCCAAATCCACACGAAGCGACATATTGGTCCGCTTTTAGAATATCCTTTTTTACACCTCTCATGAATAACTTATACATTAATCCTATCCAGATTATCGCCACTGCTATTGTCAGGTAATGATAATATGCTGCCTCTTCACTTTCTGATAAACCGAATAATCTTTTTCTATGATCCCCATACTTCATTGTTATCCCTGTGAATAACAGTACGAAAAACGAAATGGCAAGCACGACAAAGCTTCCTTCATAAATCAGAAGCATATAATCCGGATACATATGCTCAATTTTATATAATTCTGTTCGAACCATTGCTTCAAACATGTCCTCTTTTATATTATCCATCCCCGTAGACAGAATGATGGTATTCATCCCTATCGCGTATATCTGTGGATATTCCGAGTTGAACAGGTATATATTTATGGTTTCCGGCAGTTTCATTCCTTCCGACCTTGCCATATCTATGATTCTTTCTGTCGGCACTTTATACTGATCTATATGTTCTTCCCTTTCAATTTCATAAGCGCCTAATATTTTTCTTAGTGTCTTTTGTCCTGAATTTAATTGATGGTTTTTTAAAAGCAAAATGGCAAAGGCGCAGAGAAAGCATACTATGCCGCTTCCAATTCCATTAAAAATATCTTTACAATAGATTACTTCATCGCCATAACAAAAAGATCCGCCGGAAAATACTGATGCAATACCTATGCAAATGCTGAAAATAATTAACAAAATCCCAAAGGCCAGAAAGAGGAAAATAGGGAAAGTATTAAAAATTAATGTCACTATATGTTTTTCTTCATATTGGTACCTAATAAATTTTACAAAGTGCAGCCTGTTAAGATACGCAAAAAAGCGTTCAAGTATCATCCTAATAGAAGCACACACCTTTTCGCGAAATGGTTTACCGCCTGGTTTTCGAAGCGGCATTGGTAAATGCTCTTCTTTGCAAATCGGATAATTTCTTGCATTATCATCAATTATGTTCCCGCCTTTTTCGCAACGCATGTCTAATACTCCTCCTCATATAATGTACTAATCATTTATGTTTTTTCCGGCACTGTTACCTTAACATCCCTGCACTTTTTACCGGGGCAGAGCCTGACAAACGGCAGCTTTTTCTGACAAATGGTTACTCTTAAAAGCAAAAAAGGATCCCCGGCAATGGAAAACTCCATTGCCGGGGATCCCGCTTTCACCCTGAGGTCTCAGACACGCTAAAAAACATAAAATCGCCTTACTGCATTTTATGGAAATTCAACCGTACCTGACACCAATAAGTTATCCTTCTTCAGGTGCTTCATCCACATCCATTTTGGCGCGGACAATCTTTTTCGTGGCGTTTTTGATAAACGGGTACTTGCGCACTTTCAGGTTGACGATAGCACGATAAAGCGGCTGTGTTTTGTTGTAGTCATCCATGATTCGCTGCAGCTGTGCCTCGACATCCTCCGGAGAAAACCCTTTGGCTTCCACGACGTCGGGATCGGGATAGATCCGTGCCGCAAGCCCGTTTTCCTCACCGCTGATGACAACCTCACCGACCAGATCATGGGTCAGCATAACGTTTTCGATCTCCTCGGGGGAAATATTTTCTCCGTTGCTGAGGATGATGAGGTTCTTAAGACGACCGGTGATGTAAAGGTAGCCGTCTTCGTCCATACGGCCCAGATCACCGGTACGCAGCCAGCCGTCAGAGAATGCTTCCTCGGTCTCTTTAGGCATCTTGTAGTAACCCTTCATGACATTGGATCCCTTGACCTGGATCTCGCCGTCCACAAAGCGGACCTGCATATTGGCCAGAACTTTACCGACAGAACCCGGCCGGTTGCCGGTTTGTCCGTTAGAGCTGATCGTAGGGGAGCATTCGCTCATTCCATATCCTTCACAGACCTTGATCCCATACTCCTCGAACAGGCTGATATAAGCGGGATCCAGGTGCGCGCCGCCGGAGAAAATGTACTCCAGGTTTTCTCCCATCAGCTGCTTCCCGATCTCGGGTTTGGGCAGATCAGACTCAATGGCGGCAAGCTTCTTGCCAATGGTCTCAATCATGAGCGGCACCATCAGAAGAACCTGAGGCTTCACAATACCGATGTTCCTGACCATGTGGAGCAGGGAATCATTGATATAGAGAGTCGCTCCGAGGGAGAAGCCTTTGAGCCAGTCCATGACCAGGCAGTAGGCGTGGTGGATGGGAAGGACAGACAGCATGGTCGTCCCCGGTTCAAAAGTGACAACCACGTTTGTCACGTCGTCATAGAGGTTTCGCTGGGTCAGCATGACACCCTTGCTTTTTCCGGTCGTGCCGGAAGTAAAGATGATGGTGCACATGTCATCAGGCAGAGGGCGCTTGTCCTCCGGAACCGCAGCCCCGTCTTCCCCGGAAATGAATTCCGCAAAGGAGACGATGGAGGGATCCTCCGGCCGGGGATTCCCGCCAAGAACCACAAAAAGCCGTACAGCAGGGCAGTTTTCTTTTACAGTGTCGATCAGTGACGCCAGTTTCGGGGCAATGAAGAGTACCTCGGAATCCGAACGGTTTATCAGATCACAGAGCTCCGGAGGCGGGAGCATGGGATCAAGCGGCACGGCGGTAATCTTTGTGCTGACGATTCCCAGGTATGAGACGATCCACTCGTAAGAGCTGGTGCCGATCATGGCCGCCTGTTTTCCTTCAAAACCCATCTTCAGAAGGGCTCCGGCAACCTTGTTTCTATCCTCGTTCAGCTCCCGATATAACTTCTCGGAAATCTGTTTCTTTACGATCCATCGCACTGCCGGATAATCGGGATATTTCTCGACCGTGTTATCCAACAGGCCTGTAATAAGGTGACCATTATGCATTCTTATTTCTCCTATGAAAGGTATACAGTTCTTTTCTCCTGATCCGCTTTATTTTTATTCTTCAAAAAGCGTGTTCATGTACTGCAGAGCCTCACCAATCGTCGTGATACGGATGGCTTCCTCCTCTTCCAGTTCCACGTCCAGAGTATCCTCCAAATCGCCCAGGAAGGTCATAAAGCTCAGGGAATTAAAGCCGAGATCTTCACGGAAACGCATATCTTCAGTAATCTCCGATGCTTCCTTATCGCAGTACTTGGCCACAATCTCCAGAAATTTATGCTTCTTATCCATGTTGTATCCTCCATTTTTATTGACTATTTATAACGCTCTGCGATCACAGGGTGCGGTGCCTGTTGCCGCTTTTCTTTTGTATGCGCTGCGCAGTACCGCAGAGCACAGACAGCTCAGAATCAATTTATACAGTGCTGATGAGTTCTCCGATTGTGATATCCGGTTCATCCACGCCGCGGAACATCATCTTCATCATGTAATAATACAGCCTCTGAATGTCATCATAGGAAAGGACGGCTGTCTGATAATGATAGTCAAAGATGAGGCCGCCTTCATTCGGGCCGTGGGTGACAGTAAGGTAGATCCTCTTCGTAGCCGCTCCGTTGGGGTACCAGACGGAACGTGTCCTGATTCCCGCCAGATGTTCATTCTGTATTCGGACAGGCATGGGCTGATAGGTTAGGGACATGGAAATATATTCCGTGTTATCCGGCGCGCCGTAGAGCTCCTTCAGTATTTTGTCCACAGCTACAGGGTCGTAGTTGCAGTGGAGGTAAATCTTGTTCTGAACGTTCTGAAGTTCATACAGGGCATCCAGAAACTCCGTATCCGGACTGATGATGGTACGCAGCGGGAAGGACAGCACTCTGCTGCCTCCGCAGGTCCACTCTGCCTGGGTAGATCGGCGGGAAACGAAATTCCGGAGTGTGATGTCATCCTGACCGCCGTTGGCCTTGGAGAGATAGGTCCGCATGGTGAGGAGAATCAGGTTAGTCATGGAAACGCCGTGCATCATGCAGAAATCCATCAGCTTCTGTGTGGCTTCGGGCTCCAGATGGAAATCGGCTACACCCACAGAGCGGTCTTTGGTCTCCACATCAGCCGCGCGAAGGGATTTGTCTCCGTGCACTCTCCTGCTCTCCTGAAGAATGCGGGAACCTTTGATGTCAGAATAAATAGGTTCGCCGTTTTCCGTCAGGTAATCACGCCAGAATTTCTCGTCCTTGGCGCGGCGCTTTTCGTTCTTCGCCTTTTTCAGATCTTCGATCAGAACTTCTTCGAAGGAAGCGAGAGGCTTGGGATATTCAGAGCCGAAACGATAATGGCAGTAAAGTTCCATAATGTCGTTGACCATCACGATAAGACCGGAGGAATCTACCAGGCGGTGATCGATATGAATATACATGCCGTTGTAGCCTTCCGGCATCTTCACCATGGTGATCTCCACCATGGGAATCTCCGGCTCATTAAACTCTTCATAGGTTTTTTCCTGCAGAAAAGCGTCGGCTTCCCTCATGGTGCGGTCAGAGAGATCCAGAAAAGGGACATCCCGGTCATCCCGCTCCGCAATGTACTGCTGCACAAAGCCATTCTCGTCCGGGGCAGTGAACCGGAGACGAAGACACTCGTAGCGTCTGAACTCGTCCTGAATGCATCTCTTCAGAAGGCTGAAATCAATCTCTGTCTGAAGACCTGAAAAAACACTGATATTGCAGCAGCGCTGGGTGCCGGTTTCCCGTATAGGCAGATACTGCAGCATCTGACCCACGTCCAGGGGGTAAAGCTTTTTCTCCATCGTTTTCCTCCTCGTTATTATTTATGCCGGACAAACCGTACGACTGTTACACAAAAATGTCATAGATGTTTTTATCAAAAAAACATCCGTATTCGTTCAGAGTGCTCTGACCTCCGCGGCGGCAATTGCCTGCACGGCGATATCGCGTACGTCTTCGTTGATTGAATGCCCCTTCTTTTTATCTCCGGCAGGTATCCCGATTTTTTTCTTTACCTGCTTTATTCCGCCAATCCTCTGTGAAAAGATCCAGTCCCGCAGTTCCTCTTCTTTGTAGACCCTCTCCCAGCAGAAGTGCGCGGACTGCCAGAAGATCTGCTTGTCGGGATAAAGGGTCAGGCGGTAGCTGATACCGGCTCCATCCAGAGCGGCCAGTGTGGGATCCAGTGTATAAGAGGGGACAATGACCGGATCATCTGCAGAGTGAAAGATCCACATAGGTGTGTTTTTTAATGCGCCTATCCGCGCGGGATTGGCTGCTCCTGCAACAGGGACCAGAGCTGCGAAAGAGTCCGGATGCTCCATCGCGAGCACATAGGCTCCGAAGGCACCGGATGAGATTCCTGTGAGATAGAGTCTCCTGTCATCTATTCTGTATTCATTTTTTAGCTTTTCTATCAGCCGCCAGACCACTGTCAGATGGGGCATTGGCCAGAAAGGAGAATCGGTTCTCTGGCGGACAAACTGGTTGAGTGTAGTCCAGTTGTCATCCTCGTCATAGCGAATATTGCATTTGGGAACCAGCACAAAGCACGCATTGCGGCCTGCTTCGGAATCCTCCGCAAAAGCCGTCGCCATCTGGGTTTTCATGAGCACGGCATCAATCGGCTCCTGGACTTCACCTGTTCCGTGAAGGCATATGACCATGGGATATTTCCTCCTGCGGTCATACTTTCCGGGAACATAGAGTTTGTAGGGCATTGCGATTCCAAACTCTTCATCGAAGAAGGAATCCCCCTTAAAGAGATCCCGAATCTTTTTCCCTGAATCTCTGTGAATATGGATCTCATAGCGGTCTGTCCCATGCTCTGTACTCCCCGCGTCAATGCTGACAGTCGCATCGAGGTCATTTGCAAAGCAAGACTCCCGCTTATCAAGGCGGATGATGTAGCCGCCATAGTATTCATAAAAAGGAATTTCAGTTCCAGCTAAATAGTCGCCCATCTCAGGCTCAAGCGTTTCAAAACCAAAACGTCCGGCGTCGCGGTCAGAACGAATACTAATGTAAAATTCCGGCGCGAACTGCAGCTTCAAAAGTACTCCGAAGCAGTCCGTAGGAACGGTAACATCATATTTTTTGACAGCCGGGTCGAACCGGATCTGGCTGTCTTCGTAAGCATTAATGAGAAATTGTAAATCTGTAATAGGAAGCAAAATGAAATATCTCCTTTGATTATTGATTAATTCCTGAAAGCCTCAATAAAAAAGCAGGGGCTTTGACCCCCGCCCCGAGCCCGCTAATGCAGAAGTGCTGCGTTCATTCTAGCATAAAAACGATATTAATACTATATTTAATCTTTATTTAGCACACTATTGTCAATGCAGTATATTGTTTCAAGGCTCGCTTATAAGTCTTGCACCTCTATCTGAAGTCACGGGTATTGCGCGATGAAGCGAGTTCCTTTTTTGCGAAAGAAAAAAACGGATTCCCGGGAAAGGAAAGTTCCATTGCAGGTAATCCGTTTTTTGCTTTTTTTATTCAGTTTTGTCGTCAGATCTGTGTTCAGATCCGTCCTGAGAACTATATTCTTCCTATCTTGAAATCTTTATTCAGATTTATATCCGGACCTGTGTTCAGATCTTCTCCAGTGCCAGGGGCAGCTGCTCAGGGGGGCAGTCCTGCTTCATTGCCTCCAGGCAGGCATCGGCGTCAAAGCCGTCG
>ONXK01000226.1 GCA_900321785.1 uncultured Lachnospiraceae bacterium
AGCATCCCCGTGGATAAAAACCCCGGCGACGAGGTGTCCTCAGCGACCCTCAACCAGTCCGGTTTCCTTCGCTGTGAGGCGACCCGCGTCGGCGAAGACAGCACGCTTGCCCAGATCATCCAGATGGTCAGCGACGCGGCAGCCACCAAGGCTCCCATTGCAAAGCTGGCGGACACCATTTCCGGCGTCTTTGTGCCTGCGGTCATCTGTATTGCCCTGGTGGTGACCTTTGTCTGGCTGGTGATCCTGCATCAGCCTGTCGGCTTTGCTCTGGCGCGCGGCATTTCCGTCCTGGTGGTCAGCTGCCCCTGCGCCCTTGGCCTTGCGACTCCGGTCGCGATCATGGTGGGCAACGGTATGGGCGCCAAAAACGGTATCCTCTACAAGACGGCGGAAGCCCTGCAGGAGACCGGCAATGTGCAGATCGTGGCGCTCGATAAGACCGGCACCATCACCAAGGGCGAGCCGGTGGTCACGGATATCCTGCCCGCAGAGGGTGTGACGGAGGAAGACCTTTTGGTCCGGGCGGCGGCACTGGAGTCCCGCAGCGAGCATCCTCTGGCAAAAGCTATTATCAGCTTTGCGGACCAGCGGGCGGAGCCGGCGGCGCAGGCGGTACAGCCCGGCAGTTCAACGCAAACTACGTCGCAGAAGGCACCGGAGGTCGAGGATTTCCGGGCGCTTCCCGGAAATGGTCTCACTGCCCTGGTCGACGGCAGGAAGATGGCGGGCGGAAACCTGTCCTTTATCACCGGCCAGCTTTCCGGTGGGCAGCTGACGGGTGATGCGATTCGTCAGACGGCTGAAAACCTTGCAGAAGAAGGAAAGACGCCTCTGTTTTTTGCCTGTGACGGAAAGTATCTGGGTACCATTGCTGTCGCAGATACCATGAAGGAGGACAGTGCACAGGCCATCGCGGAGCTTCGGGGAATGGGCATCCACGTGGTCATGCTGACTGGCGACAACCGCCGCACTGCCGAGGCCATCGGCCGCCAGGCAGGGGTCAATGAGGTCGTGGCAGGCGTTCTGCCTGCAGGCAAGGAGGAGGTCATCCGCCTGCTGCAGGAGAAGGGCAAGACTGCCATGGTCGGCGACGGCATCAACGATGCGCCTGCCCTGACCCGGGCCGACATCGGCATTGCCATCGGTGCCGGCACGGACGTCGCCATTGACGCCGCGGATGTGGTACTGATGAAGAGCCGCCTGACGGATGTCAGCGCCGCAGTGCGCCTGAGCCGCCAGACCTACAAGACCATCCTGTGGGGTCTCTTCTGGGCACTGATCTACAACTCGATCCTCATTCCCATTGCCGCGGGCCTTCTGGTTCCGCTTGGCATCACTATGGATCCCATGTTCGGCGCTCTCGCCATGAGCCTGTCGAGCTTCTGCGTAGTTACCAATGCGCTCCGGCTCAACCTCATGCAGGTGCACAGCGCCGCAAAGGATACAGACAACTGGAAAAAACGCAAAAAGAATCCTCTCCCCCTTGACGGGGACGGGAGACTCCTGGGAGAGTACAGCCGTCAGAAGGAACTGGAACAGCAAAAAGCGCTGGAGGCGCAGAGAAAGGAGAATACGATGACAAAGACAATGGAAATCAAAGGAATGATGTGCCCTCACTGTGAGGCAACCGTAAAGAAGGCCCTCGAGGCGGTCGCAGGCGTGACCGGCGCGGAAGTCAGCCATGAGAAGGGCACCGCTGTTGTGTCCATGGACGCAGAGGTGGCTAATGACGTTCTCAAGAAAGCTGTCGAGGACAAGGACTACGAGGTGCTCGGCATCGCGTAAGACGGACTGCAACAAACATAATCCGTATATAAAAAGTACAGAGAAAAGGGATGCTGCAATTGCTGATGAACGGTTCATTTTGAACGCATCATCAGCAATTGCAGCATCCTCTTTTTATTGTTTTATCCTTCCTGCGCTACATCTCCTTCCTGCATCACTTCCTCCGGGAGCGCGTCGTTGTCACGCCCTCGACAGGGCGTGTACAGTGCCGCTGTATGTGCCGATAAAATCGATCTTATTGTACGGTTTATGGATATTTGTACGGGACTTGAGCATAATAAAAATATATTTGGGAGTCAGATCAGAAGGTGACTCGAAATTGAGATATAAAAGGAGGAGAGGAAAGAGTAAATGCCGCTCGTCAGAGCGACAACGCGAGGAGAAATTCGAGGAGGCGATTTCTCCGATGCGATCTCTTCACTTACCTCTGTGTCTCTGGTCTCTTTTCTGCAATTACCTTTACCACTTCCAGCAGAATTTCCACGCACTGGTCCATCTCTTCTGCAACCGCATGTTCATAATAACCGTGGTATGCATAACCGCCCGTGCCCAGGTTAGGGCATGGAAGGCCCCTGAAGGAAAGCTGGGCACCATCTGTACCACCGCGAACCGGTCTGGAGACAGGGGTCAGTCCGACAGCGAGGATTGCACATTTTGCAATCTCCACTACCTCGGGATGTTTTGCTACCACCTCTGCCATGTTCCGGTACTGGTCTTTAATCTGATAGTCCACAGTGCCTGCACCGTATTTTTGATTCAGCCTTTCCGCTGTCTCCTGAATGATCTGCTTTCTCCTCGCAAAGATCTCCGCATCATGATCGCGCAGGATATAGTCAGCTGTTGCTTCAGTGACGTTTCCCCCGGCACCGGTCAAATGATAAAAACCTTCACGGCCTTCGGTCTTTTCCGGCACCTCGTCCGGCGGAAGCATGCTGTTGAATTCCATGAGCACCTTCATGGCATTGACCATCCGACCTTTTGCATCACCGGGATGCACCGATAAACCATGGGCAGTCAGATGGGCCGCCGCTGCGTTAAAGGTCTCGTACTCCACTTCATCCGGTGCGGAACCATCCACTGTATATGCAAAATCTGCACCGAAAGCTTCTACATCCAGATACGCAGCCCCATGTCCTATTTCCTCGTCCGGGGTAAAGCAGAC
>ONXK01000081.1 GCA_900321785.1 uncultured Lachnospiraceae bacterium
TCTGTTTTTTCTCTGCTCATATTATCCCCTTCCCGAATGATTCTTTTATCTCCATAGGTTGCGGAACTGCAAGGGTGTCATGCCGGTTTCCTTCCGGAAAGCCGAGATCAGATGAGATGCACTGCAGAAGCCGCTGTGCTCCGCGATGGTCTCCACGCTCAGGGACGTTGTATCCAGAAGCTCCCGGGCCGCATTGATGCGGGCCTGCAGAATGTACTGGTGCGGTGTGACCCCCATAATTTTCCGAAAGCTCCGCACATAGTAGCTGACACTCATAGCTTCCCGGCCTGCCAGATGCGGAACCGACAGATTCTCCTTAGCATAGTGGACCCGGATGTAGGCGGCAGATTCCCGGATGGATCTCTCGATCTCCGTCTCGAAGCGTTCCTGGGCGGAGCGCATCATCAGAGAAAAGAAATAGTGGACACACACGGAAAGCTCATGGGGGTCCATCCCGTCGCTCTTATCCAGCAGAATAAAGATTCTGTCCAGGATCTCCCGGACGCCCGGATATCTTCGCAGCTTCATGGTGTTTCCGCCTGTGCCGGTGATCAGACGCACATAGGGCAGGCACCCGCGCCCGTCCATATGCATCCAGATCATGCGCACCTCCGTCCCTGCTGTCCGGTACAGATGGGGTTCTCCCAGATGCATCAGGATCATGTCTCCCGGGCACATTTCTTTTTGTTCTCCGCCGTACTGCATCTGCAGGCAGCCCTCCTCCACCAGGATCATCTGGCAGGTTCTGATCTCCGAGGCCTCGCGGGCAAACTGATACGTGCTGTCACAGTGGTAGATCCCTGCTCGCTCAATATAAAAAAGATTCTCTTTGGTAAAGGGGTCCGCCTCATGAAAAAAGCGGAGAGAATCGTCCAGTACGCCCTGGTCTATGATCATTTCTGTTTCCTTTCAATTTCTGTTTCCTTTCATAAGCACAGAAGTGTGACGTATCAATCATGATCAGAATGGAAATCACCATCTCGTCTCCCCTGCTTCGCCGCCGTCAGCCGCCGCAGCCGGGGTTTTTATTTTTGTTTCTGGCATGCATATATTCAGACCTTTCTGTACCTGCCCGGCTTTTCATAAATCCAACTGTCTGCGCAAACACAAACCCAGCCTCTTAATAGTATCATTTTTTGATATTTTGCGTCAATAACTTGCAGTGACGTCATGAACACCTCTTGGTAAAATCCCATTAAAACAAGCAACAACCAAATATTCAATAAAACGATACACTCATCCGGAAAGTAATGTTTTGATAATGCAATATTATTTTTTGACATTACCTTCCGGCGGCATTTCATGACACCGAGGTCAGAATGTGGTTGACGGGGCTCAGAGCCAGCGGATAACCTTTGACCCGTATCATTTCATTAACAATCACTAACAACAGACCACAAAACAAAGTTTCATATTAATCAGTCATTCAAAATCAGTCATTTAACAAAGCAGGTAAAAACAAAGAATATCTACGAGGAGGGTAAGACAATGGGAAACAGCAGAAAAGAAGTCAGAATCGGCCTGATCGGCGGCGGCTGGATGGGAAGGGCGCACACGACCTCCTTCCACAACGCGGGTATGATCTTCGGCGACCAGCTTCCGGTATTTGAAGTGGTCTCCGACGTCAATGAGGAGCTCGCCGCCAAATTCGCAAAAGTCAACGGCTACCGCCGCTATACAGATGACTGGAAGGCAGTCGCCTCGGATCCGGATGTGGATCTGGTCGATGTCGCGACCCCCAATTCCATGCACTACGAGATGGTCAAGTACGCACTGGAGCACGGCAAGCACGTCTTCTGTGAGAAGCCCCTCTCTCTTTCCGCAAAGGAGTCCAGGGAACTCTCCGATCTGGCGGAGGCAAAGGGCCTGGTCAACTACTGCGGTTTCTCCAATGTCATGAATCCCGCCAACCAGTATGTCCACGACCTCATTCAGAGCGGAAAACTGGGACGCATCATGCGTGTCCACGCAACCTATGATCAGGATATGCTGCTGGATCCCTCCATTCCGATCGCATGGAGGCACATCCGCAGACTGGCCGGCACCGGCGCCCTCGGCGATCTGGGCTGCCACCTGCTCTCCGTCTCCCAGTTCCTTCTGGGCGACATCACAGAGGTCATGGGTGTTGAATCCATTGTCATCCCGGAGCGCCCCGCAAAAGCCGGCTCCACCGAGATGCAGAAGGTGGAGAACGACGACCTCATCACCTTCCTGGTCAAGTACGCGAATGGAGCTATCGGAGATTTCTCCTCCTCCCGCGTCGCAACCGGCCGCAAGAACTATTTCTACTATGAGATCCAGGGCACCGAGGGAAGCGTCGTCTACAACCTGGAGCGCATGTGCGAGGTCCAGGTCTACTTCAAGGCGGATGCGGACATCGACAACGGCAGGGACTGCGGCTTCCGCACCGTTCTGCTCAATCCTCAGCATAAGGGCTTCAAGTGGTTCCAGCCCGCAGGCGGCATCGCCATCGCCTTTGACGACATGAAGACCCTGCAGGCCCATACCTTGATGGAAGCCATGGAAGGCAAGCCTTATTTCTGCAACTTTGCCCTGGGCGCAAAGGTCGACGGTGTCGTCGATGCAGTCGAGCGCTCCCTCGAGAGCAAGACCTGGGAGAAGTGCTGACCACAGAACGTTGTGACCAGATTCATCATACAACCTGCTGCAGCATACGCAGCTGTGAACGGAGGTAATAAAAACAACTATGTTCAACAATGTCAAACTCGGCATCGCCCCGATCGGGTGGACCAACGACGATATGCCGCAGCTCGGCGGCGAACTCACCTTTGAGCAGATGATTTCCGAAGCGGCACTCGCGGGCTTCCAGGGAACGGAAGTCGGCGGCAAGTTCCCGACTGACCCCGCAGTCCTCAATAAGGCCCTGAATCTTCGGGGTATCAAGATCGCCAGCCAGTGGTTCTCTTCCTTCCTCTGCTCCACGCCTTACGAAGAGAATGAGAAGGCCTTTATCCGCCAGCTTGACTTCCTGGAGGCTGTCGGCGCAAGCCGCATCAATGTCTGTGAGCTCACCCGCTGCCTGTTCGCGGAGGAATGCTCCATGTTCGGAGACAACAAGCCCATCGCAACGGACGAAGAGTGGGAACTGCTGACCACCGGCCTCAACAAGCTCGGCAAAATCGCCGCTGACCGGGGTTTCAAGCTCTGCTTCCACCACCATATGGCGACCGTAGTCCAGACTTTTGATGAGACAAAGCGCCTCATGGACAATACCGATCCCCGCTATGTCTGGCTCTGCTTTGACACAGGACACTTCACCTTTGCCAAAGAGGACGCCGTGCGCGCTGCGCAGGAGTTCGGCCCCCGCATCGGCCATGTCCACCTCAAAGACATCCGTCCCGACCGCATGGAGACTGCCTACAAAGAGGGCTACCGCTTCCGCAAAGCTGTCCTGGAGGGCTGCTTTACCATTCCCGGCGACGGCTGCGTCGACTACCCCGGCGTCTTCGAGGCTCTGCGCAAAGCCCATTACGAGGGCTGGTTCATCGTAGAGGCCGAGCAGGATCCCGCTAAAGCCAATCCTTTTGAATATGCCTGCATGGCCAGGGACTACATCCGCAGGACCGCATCCATCTGAAAATAGAAAGAAGAGGAGTGAAAAAAACGCTCGATAGCGTTTTTTTTCACACAGCTGTTTGTATCGGAGCGCCGCAAACAGCACTGATGGCAGTAGAGAAACCGAATTCGCGGATTTCTCATCGCCCTGTCGCGCAGAGCGCTCCGGAATGGAGATTACCATGGAAAAAATTCGTTTCGGTATCATCGGCATCGGAATGATGGGAAAGATGCACATGACCAACCTGCAGCGCAATCCTTATGCGGAGGTCGTCGCCGTCTGTGCACGGACCCCTTCCAAGATCAAGGCTGTCCAGGAAGAGTTCAATGTTCCCAACGGCTATACCAGCATCAATGAGATGCTGGAGGACTGCGAGCTCGACGCCGTTGTCGTCGCAACCGGCGCTGCCCAGCACAAGGAAGCCTGCCTGGCCGCCTGCAAGGCCGGCAAACACATCTTCTGCGAAAAGCCCCTGGCTAAGACTCTTGAAGACTGCGCAGAGATTGAAAAAGCTGTCGCGGAAAACGGGACAAAGCTCTTCACCGTCGGTTTTATGCGCCGCTTCGACCCTTCCTACGCGGAGGCAAAGGAAAAAATCCGGGCCGGCGAGATCGGTACCCCCATCCTTTTCAAGGGCGTATCCCTCGACCCGGACACCGTTCTGCCCGATCATCTGGAGGGCGTCAAAAACGGCATCTACGTACCCTGGTTCATTGAAATGGGCAGCCATGACACCGACCTGGCCCGCTGGTTCCTGGAGGGAGACCCCGTGGAATGCTTTGCTACCGGTGACGCCTATGTCTGCAAGGAACTGGCCGATTACAATGACTATGACAACGGCTTCTCACTGACAAAGTTCGACAACAATACGACCGCTTTCATCCAGGTCGGCCGCACAGCCACCTGCAGCCATGTCGAGAGCGAGATCGTCGGCACAAAGGGGACCCTGCGCGTCAATTCCGTCCCCCGCAAAAACTATCTTTCCTCTTTCAAAAAGGAAGGCTTCGTGGAGGAGTGCCAGGAAAGCTTCCTTGCCCGCTGGCGGGACGCCTTTGAGGGCGAGATCAATGATTTCGTCGACTGCATCCGCACCGGCCGCAAACCCGAGATCACAGCCCATGACGGCACCATGAGCCTGCAGTACTGCCTGCAGCTGCACGAGGCCTATCTGAAAGGAAAGGCTTAACCACCCGATAGTGATCCAATCATATGATCCGAACTATCTGATAAAAGGAAAGCCTGCTCTATTGAAAATAAAGGAGTTGCAAAATGTCCGATAATAAAATCATCCGTGTCGGGGTACTCGGTGCCTGCGGCAATATCGGCGGAACCCACACAGAAAATCTGGCCAACTATGTGAACGGCGCAGTTCTGTCCAGAATTTATGACATCAATGAAGAACGTACCCGGGAAACTGCAGAAAAATACGGCGCCGCTGCCGCCGCCAGCGCAGAGGATCTGATCCATGCCGATGATGTCGATGCAGTCATTATTGCCTCCTGGGACGGCACCCACGCAGATCTTGCAATTAAATGCATCGAAGCAGGCAAGCCCGTCTTCTGCGAGAAACCTCTGGCCACCACTCTGGAGGATGCAGAAAAAGTCGCCGCTGCCGAGAAGGCGGCCGGAAAACGCCTTCTGCAGATCGGTTTCATGCGCCGCTTTGATCCCGATTATATCAAAATGAAAGAAATCCTGGATTCCGGAAAGCTGGGCGCACCCCTGATGATCCATTGCATCAGCCGTACCCGTGAACACCCCAAGGGGCACACCACACAGCAGCACATCACCAACATTGCCATCCACGAGATCGACATCTGCCGCTGGCTCCTGGGTGAGAACCTCACAGACGTTTCCGTCCGCTTTCCCCGCCCCACCTGTTTTGCGGAACCCGGACTGCAGGATCCCCAGCTGGTACTCATGCAATCCGAAAGCGGCGTCCTCATCGATGTCGAAGTCTCCGGTAACTGCTATTACGGATATGAGATTCTGTGCGAGCTGGTCTGCGAGAAAGGCACCATCCGACTGCCCGTCGCCGCGGAGCCCCTGGTCCGCTCTTATCTGAACCTTGGATCCGCCATTCCGGAAGACTGGACCAACCGCTTCGTTACTGCTTACAGGAACGAACTGCAGCACTGGATCAACTTCCTGCGCGGTCTGACTGAAGAGCCCGGCCCCGGCACTGTCGACGGCTTCGAGGCCTGCAAGGTCTCCGATGCCCTGATCAGCGCTCAGGATACAGGTCTGTGGGAAAAAGTATGAGGAATCGGATCTCTTCCGCTCAGACAACAGAAGACGGCACACGACTCATCAAGACTTTAGTCCTTTGCCATCTGCAAAGATAAAGGGCATATTAATTCTGAATCAAAAAGCAGCGCCTCCGGAATCTGGATGTCAGATTCCCGGGGTGCTGCTTTGATTCGGCCGGATTGCGCCCCCGGGATCGCAGTCTTTTTCATGTTTACTGCTTATAACAGAGTCCAATAGATCAGCATTGGAACCGTGATCAGTTTTCTCCGGGGAGACAATTTCCGCGGCAGAGTCGGTATGACTCCATCGGAGTTTTGCAATAACTGGTAGCATTTCGCTGCTCCCGTATCATCAGGAAAAATGCATAAAAACACAATAAAAACGGCTGCCTGTATCCACATGGATTCAGACAGCCGTTTTACTCTCAGAATAATCAGAATTGGATTTTTGTTGTCATTTTGTTGTCAGCACTTAAACATATTGTTTGTGATACCGCATAAATCGAAATAGTTCAGGCCAGTTCTTCAAGGACTCCGCGGTACTTCTCCTCAATACTGTCCGAAAGTTTCTGGAATGCAGGGATAAACTCGTTAATCACCCTGCCTGCCAGCTCAACTGCTGCCGTACCGTCATACATATGCGCCATGTTGTTTCTCTGTGCAAGCATACCTAGCCAAATGCTCTCATCCATACATGGGTAAAACCTGTACGCAGCTTTCAGGATCTCTCGTGGAGAGCCTGTGGCCGCTATAGCTACTCCCTCATAGCGGAGCAGTTCTTTCAGCACTTTCCACCCAAGCTCAAACTGCAAAGAGAATTTATCAATAATACCTCCAATGATAAACTCATTGCTCAAATCCTGCTCCCCGGCATGGCTTAGCACGGCAAGATTGCTTTTATAGTTATCAAACTTCTTCATAGATAACCACTCCTTCTTTTCTAATCACGTCCAGAAGCTCCTCATTTGAAGTGCAGTCAAGATCTACCACATCATAAGTCAGGAGTGTGTCTGTCTCTTCTTCCACCGCAAGCCGGAAAAGATCTACATTTCCGCCTGAGACTGCCAGATCAATGTCGCTGTCCCTGTGAAAGGTTCCACGGGCGCGGGATCCGAACAGAATCACCGTATGGATCCCGCACCTTTTCGCATGACAGCGAATCTGCTCTAATACGACAGGCCTGATGCCGGTATTGGAAAGATTTCCTGCCCTGACCCGGGCTTTTGCATTGAAGCTCATCCTCTGTCTCCCGATTGTCTTGTCGATTTCTTTTCGAAAGCCTTTTCATCCGTGTTTGGTTTCGATACAGATTTGATTATATCATATTTATTCCAGCTCTCGTTGATGATGCGGTTCATGGTGGTCTGGAGCACATTCCATGGAATCTCGGCCGCCTCCGCGGTCATAAAGTCACTGGTGATCACAGCGCGGAGCACGACGGCCAGGCCGTAGGTGCGGTGGTCTCCCATGACGCCTACGCTGTGCATGTTGGATAGGGCAGCAAAGTACTGGCCAAGGTTC
>ONXK01000060.1 GCA_900321785.1 uncultured Lachnospiraceae bacterium
TTTTCGGAGTATTATCTTCCAGAACGGTATTTGCGGAGACGGAAACCTATACCGCGTCGACTATGCGGCTGCTCCATTATGAGGGATCCGTGGAGATCGAAGACGCATCCGGTGAATCCGGTCTGGTCATGGAGAACATCCGCTTTAACAGCGGAGATTCCCTGCATACAGGGACCGACAGTTCTGCATCTGTGGGTCTGGATTCCACCAAAATCGTCTCTCTGGATGAGCAGACGAGCGTGAAGTTCACCAAACAGGCAAAGGCCCTGGAGATGAAGCTGACAGAGGGAACCATCTTTCTGGATGTGCAGGAAAAGCTGCAGGAAAACGAGACGCTTGACATCAAGACCTCCAATATGACGGTCGGGATCCGCGGAACGGTAATATATGTATCGACAACGCAGGAAAGTCAGTCAGAAGGGCAGACGGGATATACAACGACCACAATGGGTGTTCTGAACGGTCAGACGGAGTACGTTTACACGGATCAGGACGGGAAAGAGCAAAAGAAGGAACTGAGTGCCGGAAGAAAGGTCGTTTTGAAAAAAAAGGCTTCGGATGAAAAGACAGAAGAACTGTCAGTAAGAGAAGAAGATATTACATCCGGGGATATTGAGGGCTTCATAAGACAGGAAATCGGAAAAAACCCGGCGACCGAACAGAGGATCAGGGAATCCTGTGATGTATTAAATCAGGAGGATGCCGCTGACAGCAGTACCAAAGAGAAAGATGCATCCGGCGGAGAGCCTTCCGGAGGGGAATCTGCCGAGACAGAATACCCTGCTTCAGGAAACTGGACTTATGATGAACCCGTAAAGCTTGTTGCGCAGAGTGCCAGCAAACTGTATGACGGCCAGCCTCTGACCCGTACAGGAGATGTTTTGGTGTACGGGCTGCCATCCGCTTTTTCAATCGATGTATCGGCCGGAGGAAGTATTACCGATGCGGGAAAAACCGAGAATAAGATAAAGGAGTTTAAAATCTATAACAAAACGGGAGAGGATGTAACATCACATTTTAAAGACATCGAAGAAGTGAGCGGAAGCCTGGTTGTTGATCCCGCCCCGCTGACCGTCTGGACCGGGAGCGCATCCAGAGTTTATGACGGAACACCCCTGACTGATCCGGATACGGCGCTTCGCTTCTATCCCGGCTATGAAAAAGGACAGAAACCCTGGCGCAATACATCCTATGTCTCTACACAGACTGCTCAAGCTGCCGGCATGGGTAACAATCAGATTCTTTACGGAGTCTGCGGAACCACATGGGTGCACGGCACGAATCCCATTACCGGGGAGATCGAGGAGATCGAACTCCATGCGGGGGAGAAACTGTCGGTGCGCCTTCATGATGACACCGGAAACAACAGCGACAGCATCGAATTTGAAGTTATAAAGATTAAAAAAGAGGATATCAAAGATATCCCCGAAGAAATCATCCGGCTCTATGCGGATAACAGCGATCTTCTGGCGCAGGCAGCTATTGACGCTGGCTGGGACCGGGAGTTCCTCGCGGCAGTCAATGAGCGAATTCAGGCGCTGTCTGAAAAAGAGGACGGACAGCCGGAGAGAGCAGATAATGCTGCGGCGACATGGAATGGATTAAAGGTTGATCAGGAGGATGTGGAACGCCTGCAGGAAGACCTGACCAACGTACGTATCACGATCGATACCAGAATCACCAACTACAATGACAGGGCTTTGGGAAGCGAGGAGGCCCATTATACAGGTGTGACGGTCAATGACAGGGTCAAAGTAACCGCCACAGGAGCACAGAAGGATGTCGGAAAAAGCAATAATACATATAAGATCGACTGGAACGGCGTGAATCCAGACAACTATGCCCTGAAAGAGGATCTGGGAATTCTTGAAGTGACACCGGCCGGGGTTACTGTAAAGACCGGGTCGGATACAAAAGAATATGACGGCCGGCCTCTGACGAACGACAGAGCTTCCATCACAGGTCTTGTGAACGGTGAGACTGCATCTGTGAAGACGGAAGGAGAAATTACGGATGTCGGAACCGTTCGGAATAGCTGCAGCATTAAATGGGGCAGCGCAAAGGAAAAAAATTATACTGTGACGAAAGACCTGGGCACACTTGAGGTGACCGGGAACAGCAGGGAGATCACTTTTACTGCTTCAGTCACAGGAAAAACCTATGACGGAAAACCCCTGACCGCTGACTCTGTCACCGTGGAAGGCCTTCCTGCGGGCATGAAAGAGGCATCCGTCCGGGCAAAGAGCACAGACGGATTTACGGTAAAGGCGGCTTCCGGCGACCGGGAAGAGGATTTCTCAGGGTTTACCTATACGGCCTCTTTGAGCGGCAGCAGGACGGATGCGGGCTCAAGCGAGTGCAGGATCGATTCTGTACGGATTTTTGATCCTGACGGAAATGATGTAACTGCCAACTTCACCAATATCCGTACGGAAAAGGGAACACTGACCGTGACGCCGGCCCCGGCAGCGGTTACCACCGGGTCGGCAGCCAAAGAGTATGACGGGACGCCGCTGACCAGTGCCGAGGCTTCCATCACGGGCCTTGTAAATGGTGAGACGGCCGCAGTCACAGCCACCGGGAACATCACGGAAGTCGGCACAACAGAAAATACCTATTCGATCGAGTGGGGTACGGCGAAGGCATCCAACTATACCCTGGATGAAAAAACGGGAACCCTGGAGGTGACACAGAACAGCAGCGAGATCATATTCACGGCTGCATCCGCGAACAGGGCATATAATGGGACAGCCCTGACCGGGGATTCTGTGACCGCAGCAGGAATACCTGCCGGTTTCACCTATGAAGCTTCAGCCGCCGGCAGCCAGACGGATGCAGGAAACAGCGAGAGCACCGTTTCCGCCTACAAGATCCTGAACGCAGACGGGAAGGATGTGACCGGTGCGTTCACCAATATCCGTACGGAAAAGGGAACACTGACCGTGACGCCGGCCCCGGCAGCGGTTACCACCGGGTCGGCAGTCAAAGAGTATGACGGGACGCCGCTGACCAGTGCCGAGGCCTCCATCACGGGTCTTGTAAATGGAGAGACAGCTGCAGTCACAGCCACCGGGAGCATCACGGAAGTCGGCACAACAGAGAATACCTATTCGATCGAGTGGGGTACGGCGAAGGCATCCAACTATACCCTGGATGAAAAACTGGGAACCCTGGAAATAAAGGCGCCTCATGATATCAGCATTGTCGTCTCTGCAGTCGGCGATTCTACGGTTACTTATGATGGAAAATTCCATGGAGGAAGTCCCAAAGTAGAATGTGAACTGGCATGTACACTCACCCGCGAAAGCGATACAAAGTGGAGGGGGGAGCTCTCCGACGGATTCTATTTTAATATCGAAGTAACGGGCGGAGGAACGGATGCAGGTCTGTATGATCTGAATGCAGTTGCTTCTACGACCTGCGCCTCAGAAGTCAGGCACACGCTTACAGTAGAAGAAGACAAATTGGAGATCCTGCCTGCGCAGGTGACGGTGACGACCGGTTCCTCCGGCAAAACCTATGACGGGACGCCGCTGACCAGTGCTGAGGCTTCCATCACGGGCCTTGTAAATGGAGAGACAGCCGCAGTTACAGCCACCGGGAGCATCACGGAAGTCGGCACAACAGAAAATACCTCTTCGATCGAGTGGGGTACGGCGAAGTCTGCCAACTATACTGTGGACGAACACTTGGGAACATTAGAAGTAACGGCGCTGGAAGTTGTGTTTGAACCCCTTTGTTTTGACGCGGACTATAACGGATATGTCTGGCTTCCCGACGGGATGCATGCTTCATATAAAGACGGACCGGAGATAGAATATGACTCTATCCATTATGCGGCGTCGGGAGCTTCCTTTACAGCCTACTATAATCTTATGGGAGGCGCGACCGTCCGACTGTGGTGTTCCGGATATAAGGATGCCGGGACCTACACGGTAATCCCGAAATGCACTTTTGAGTCAGGCAATGAGAGCAATTATAAGATATCATTTATCAAAAACGAAATGACGATCTCCCCTCTGGAAGTGGAATTTGATCTTGGTGGCAGTACCCTGCCTTATGACGGGAATCAGCATGGCGGAGACCTGCAGGTGCACTGTGATGATGAAGTTTTCAGCGTGACGAAAGAGAGCAGTACACGCTGGCGTGTCATCAAGGAGACGGAAAACGGCGAGGATGTGATAGAGGTTGAGATTACAGGCGGAGGCACGGAGCCCGGCGAATACACCTTATCCTGTTCAAAGACATTTGCCTCCGGAAAAGCCGGGAATTATACGATCAAGGTCATTCACGAGAAGCTGGTGATCACACCGGTTGTCAGCCTGTTTTCCGCAAAGCCTCCGCTCAGTATGCCCCCTCTTGGGGAAACGGCTCCGCAGAAAGATGCCGGAGAAGATGCTGCTGCCGGGGAAGACGCTGCTGCCGGAAAAGGCAGTACTGCCGGAGAAAACGCTGATACCGGAAAAGATACTGCTGCCGGAGAAGACAACACTGCCGGAGAAAACGCTGATGCCGGATCCTCTTTGGAAAAGAAAGCGGGAGAAGAGGTTTCTGACGAGCCGGCAGGAAAGACAGAGGGGCAGGCTTCAGAGAAAGCAGCTGCGAAAACAGAAGACAAGACCGTAAACGAGACAAAGGAAAAGTCAGAAGAAGTATCTGCGGAAAAGGCGGAAAAGAAAGCAGCAGAGGATTCTGCGGAAAAGACGGAAAAGAAAGCAGCAGATGATTCTGCGGAAAAGGCAGAAAAGAAAGCGACAGATGGTTCTGCAGGGAAAGCTGAGAAGAATGCGGAAGAGTCTTCGACAAAAGAAGAGAAAACAGAAAGCAAACCGGAAGAACAGACTAAAGGAAACACAGCAGAATAAATTTTGTTACTATCAACTGTCTCTGCGGTTGAGATGTTTTTGCATGGATTTTTCATGTGAAATCTGAACAAAGTAACGGGATTTTGAGAGAGAAGACCAGGGGGGTCAAGAGAAAAGAGGGCATCTATGAAACAGGGCAGTCGGTATCTATATTCTCTTGCGTCGGCGCTTCTGGTGACGGTGCTGATCGGCCTCGGGCTGTTACAGCGGATGGACAGATGGATGCAGGACGGGCTCTTTCAGCATCCCGGAGTGACATCCGCGGATATCGTTATTATTGGGATCGATGAGCAGGCATTTGATCTGCTGGGGCCTTACAATACCTGGGACAGGAACGTTATTGCTTCCGCACTTGAAACACTGGGAAAAGACTCCGATAAAAGACCCGCAGTTACCGCTGTCGATATTCTCTATGCGGGAAACAGCTCGGAACAGGCAGATCAGAGGCTGGCAGAGGCGGCCGGCCGCCTCGGAAATGTGATCACAGCCTCTATGGCAGAGTTCGGCGAACAGATCACATGGGAGAACGGACGGGCGGCGGAAGTAAATACGTCTGCTGTGATCGGATATGAAGAGCCTTATGAGGCTCTGAGAGACTGCACAAAGCAGGGGCATATCAATGCCATGGTGGATGTGGACGGCGTGCTGCGGCATGGGCTTTTGTATGTGGATCCGGACGGAGAGAAAGACAATCGAGTATATTCTCTGGCCTATGAGACTGTCCGTACCTATCTGGAACAGAAGGGGCTGAAACCGCTGCTTCCAAAAACCGGAGCAGGCGGTCATTTTTACATTTCTTACACAGGACATCCGGGCTCCTACTATGACGGTGTTTCTATTGCTGCGCTTTTGAGCGGGCAGGTACCGGCTGATTACTGGGCAGGCAAGATCGTTCTCATAGGACCATATGCAGCGGCGCTGCAGGATGCATATTTTACATCCATCGACAAGGGCGCACAGATGTATGGCGTGGAAATCCAGGCCAATATCATCCAGAGTTTCCTGGAGGGCAGGGAAAAAACAGAAGCAGCAAATCTGCCGCAGCTGATCGTCCTCTTTCTCATCTGCGCGGCGGCTATGGAAGAGTATCTGCGCATGAAGGTGGCACGCGGCGGCGCAGTCTGTGCGGGACTGATCGTGTTCGGAATACTCCTGGCATATCTGCTGTACAAAGCCGGCTTTGTCACGCATCCCCTCTGGCTTCCGGCGGCTGCACTGTCACTCTACATTCTGTCATTGGCAATACACTATGTACAGGCTGTCAGAGAAAGGCAGGCGCTTGCTCTGGAGAAAGAAAGGATTGAGGCCGAGCTGTCATTGGCGACAAGGATCCAGGCAAGCTCACTGCCAAAAAATTTTCCTCCTTTTCCGGACAGAAAGGAATTTGATCTCTTTGCATCGATGACACCTGCAAAAGAGGTGGGCGGTGATTTTTATGACTTTTTCCTGATTGATGACGATCATCTGGGGCTGGTCATTGCCGATGTTTCCGGCAAAGGTGTTCCGGCAGCTCTGTTTATGATGATTTCCATGGCTTTGGTCCGAAATGCAGCCATGAGCCCGGAAAATGAAAAAAATCCCGCGAAGATCCTGCAGGTCGTAAACAGACAGATCTGCTCACGCAATCCTGAGGAAATGTTTGTGACTGTATGGCTCGGCATTCTGGATATCCCTTCCGGAAAACTGACGGCAGCAAATGCCGGACATGAATACCCGGCCCTGAAACACCCGGATGGAAGCTTTGCCATTTTAAAGGACAGGCATGGTCTTGTCATCGGCGCGATGGAGACTGCCCGCTACCGCGACTACGAGCTTGTGCTGGAGCCGGGAGAAAAGCTGTTTGTATATACAGACGGCGTTGCGGAGGCAGCCAATGTCCGCGACGAACTCTTCGGTTCGGAGCGCCTGATCGCCGCCCTGAGGAGTGGTGAGGAGAATAGTCCGGAAGAGATTCTTGATACTGTCAGAAATGCCGTGCAGGAATTCGTCGGGACAGCGCCGCAGTTTGATGATCTGACTATGCTGTGCCTGCAGTACAACGGCAAAAATCTCATTTCGAAGTGATCCGGAACGGATTTTTTACAGGGCTGATTGTGTTATCATTATAGTGATTTAGAACCTGAAAACACTGACCAGGCAATGTCACTACAGAAAGGGAGGTATGGAAATGAGAAGCTGGAGAAAGGCTGCAGCGATTGGTATGACCATGTGTCTGCTGCTGTCAACGGCTGTGTACGGCAGTTCTACGCAGGACCCTGAAAGCGGTGCGGCAAATACCACGGTGGAGGCTGCAGAAACAGGGAATTCCGGGGCGGATACTGCCGGGGAGGAAAAGCAGGCGGAGCCTGCTGCAGAACCTTCTGACGAGGCCGGAACACAGAAGCCTGCGGCGGATACTGCAGAGACATCTGACGAGGCCGGAACGCAGGCGCCTGCAGCGGAGAATGCCGACCAGGCTGACTCTTCTGCACAGAGCAGCGATGAAGAGGCCGTGGTTAAGAGCATTCCCAACTGGTCTGAGGATTCTGCGGCTATGGCTTCCATTATGGCATATGTGGAGTCTGTCTCGGATGAGTCTTCCATCGATTATGTGGCACCGGCGGAACGTATTGCCGTTTTCGATATGGACGGAACCCTTTATGGAGAACTTTTCCCTACCTATTTTGACCAGTGCATGCTGATGTATCGTCTGCTGCATGACGAAACATATACGACGGCGAATGAAGAAGACAAGGCGTTTGCGAAATCGCTGGAGGATGCCCTGCTGCACGGAAAACCGGAACCGGATTCTCCCAGATCTACTGCACAGATGTCTGCCGAGTCCTTTAAGGGATATACAGTAGATGATTACAGACAGTATGTTCATACATTTATGGGAAAACCTGCTGTCGGTTTTGAGAATATGATCTATGGAGAAGCCTTCTATCAGCCCATGGTCTCTCTGGTGCAATACCTGGCGGAACATGACTTCAAGGTCTATATCTGCAGCGGAACAGAGCGCTCTCTTGCGCGTGAACTGACAAAGGAAACTCTGGGTGAATGGATCCCTCCTTATCAGATCATCGGCACCACCTACTCCCTGACTGCGACAGGGCAGGGAGATACTGCGGGCCGTGACTACACCTATACGGCCGATGACAAGGTGCTCATGGAAGGAAACATGACCTACAAGAATCTGAAGATGAACAAGGTGTGCAGCATTGTCGATGAGATCGGAGTCTCTCCGCTGCTGGCATTCGGCAACAGCTCCGGTGACTTTGCCATGGCACAATATGTCGTCCAGAACGGAGGAAAGGCATACATGCTCCTGTGCGATGACACAGAGCGCGACTATGGAGATACCGAGAAGGCTGCTTCCTTCGCGGAAAAATGCAAAGGACTCGGATTTGAGACAGTGTCCATGAAGAATGAGTTCGAGACCATTTATGGCGCCGATGTCAAAAAGACACAGTATCTGACAGAGGAGCAGGAGGCTGCTCCCGCAGAAGAGACAGCACCCGCTCAGGAAACTGCTCCCGCACAAGAGACAGCACCCGCTCAGGAAACTGCTCCCGCACAAGAGACAGCACCTGCACAGGAGAACGCTCCCGCACAAGAGACGGCACCTGCACAGGAAACTGCTCCCGCACAAGAGGCAGCACCGGACGGACAGACTGCCCCCCAGGAGCAGACAACACCGGAAGAAGAGGAAATGAAACCGGCCGCATAA
>ONXK01000072.1 GCA_900321785.1 uncultured Lachnospiraceae bacterium
TCCGCCAGGTTCTGTACAGCATCTGCGGCACACAGAACCTCACAGTGTTCACGCAGATACTGCTCGCGGGCGGGGGTGATGAATTCGGAAGTCCCGAATTCCGAAAAGGTGGAAAGAGCGCTGGTATATTGTGCCGTGTCCGTGTCATCCGAAGGCGTCAGAAACAGGTAGTACCTGGTATCGGCGGGATCGCGGTACAGAGCGCTGGTTCCGTTAAAAACCGGAGCGGCAAGGCAGGCGGCGTTTGCGGCCGATCCCAGTGTGGTGAATGTATACAGCTGGGCGCCTGCGGGAAGCAGGCTGCCGGCCTGTTCCTGCGGAGATTCCTTTGCGCCTGCGGCGCGTTTCTTTTTCCCTGATGAAGGGTGCGTGCCCTCCGTCCTGTCACCACTGCCTTCCCCGAGCTCTTTGCGGATGCTGTCCAGAAGCTGGCCCAGAGTAGAAGAGGACTGGCCGGAATTTGAGGATCCGCTTTTGACGGAAGGGGCAAAATTGGAAAAACGGGTATCGAGTTCCTCCGGATTATCTACCTTGGTGACGATCAGGACCAGACTGTCGTCATGAAGAGGGACAGCCTCTACCATGACCGGTATATTTTCGACTTCAAAACCGAAACGCTTGGAAGCCTCCTGCATGAGTTCGTGGAAAAGGCGCTTTGCCTTGTCTGTCCCGTAGGCCAGCTCCTTCAGGCGGAGCTGACGGCTCTCCAGTTCTTCCCTGGAGAGGTAGCATCGGATCTGATTGTCATTGACTTTTTCTATTCTCATCTCTGTACCCGAACCTTTTTACCACCTCACCCTTGTATGAAGCGGTTTTGGAGCGCGCAGCGCGTAAAAAACGCGGGGCTCATGCAGCAATGTGCCTATTTGCCGGCCAACTCATTGTATGTATATGGATTCATGGTATAACTGCGCGGGGCAAAGCGTCAAGTACTCATTTTACGAAAAAACTAAAGCGAATTGTGCTAAATTCACAAGAATATCAATTTTAGTATTTTAGACGGCTGATACTATTGTACTGAATAGATTCATATTTTAAAATATCTCTGTCCTGCAGAGGGCGTTCAAATGTATCAGAAAGGAGGGCAGCATAATCGTATTTAGCAGCAGGATTTTTGTTACAGGCGGTTAATAAAAAACAGAATAGTGCAGAATCAATCTGAAAATATGTACTTTGCCAAAAAAGTAGAGTGTAAAGTATCTTTTATAAACCAGCGTCGTATACCGCAGATCACTTAAGTCCGACTGTTCATAAAAGATGGTGTACAATCTGCGTACAGAACTTTTGTTATGTCAGAATGAAATGATTCCGGAATGAGGTTTCGATACAGCCCCGCAGGACCGGGGAAGGAAGGCGGGATAAAATTCCACGTAAATATACTCCTGTGATCTGAAGCCCCGACCATCTCCTCTCTGTCCTGGCGATTCTCCTGTCAGGGAATCGACAGTCTTTAAATCATCTCATAATTGTCAGATCAGAAACACATTTCTCCGGGAGAGCCTGTTCCGCCGTCCGGTCTGCAAAAGGTCTTACAGACCGGCGCGCTTTGCCCTGTGCGGAAGACGCACGGCGGACAGGCTCAACGTCTGTTTACGCTTTGATACAGCTTGTTATCTGTCCCTTCTATTCTAAATAATACTTCTAAATAACACTCTGAATAAGGCCGCCTTTCAATGCAGTGCAGTGTATAATGCAGTTCAGACCCGCCCGGCTTTTCTAAGGCCGCTGCTTGTGCTATAATAACAAAGAATCTGTGCCTTTATACGCTTTGGCGTCTGCAGAGGGTTTGCCGGCGTGCCGGGGAATGCTGCGTGAAAGACTGCTGTGCGAAAGCACAGCGCAGAGGAGCACTGCGTTGAGGAGGGGTTCATCATATGGAATGGCACATTATCTGCACATCTGAAACGAGGCCCTAATGAAGAAAGCAGTTCCCTATCTCATCACGATCATCCTGATTCTTGTTGTGGGAGGAGTCTTTTTTAAACTCTACTATGATCATTACATGTATACCAATGAACGGCAGGATCTGGACGCTTACTACGGGGTTCAGGACGAGGATGATTTTCCGGTCATTTATGAGAATCTGGTATCGGATATGCATGCGAGAAGGTTTGACGGAGCCTGCTACATGGACCTGGAGACCGTCCGCAGTCTTCTCAACAGCAGGTTCTATTACGGCACAGAGGACAATGTGCTGATCTACTGTCTTCCGGAGGAAAAGTTTGTCGCCAGGGCGGGCGAAAAGAGCTGGGAGAGTGATGTCAGCGGTGTGACACAGGAGTCCTACGCACCCCTTGTCCTGGACGGGGATACCGTCTATGTTGCTCTTGATTATGTCAAAAAGTTTACGAATATCTATTATGCTGCTTATGAAGACCCTAACCGTGTCGTCCTGCGCAATGCCTGGGGGACGGAAAAGATGGCGACGGTCAGAGGCAGCACAAATATGCGTACACTCGGCGGCGTGAAAGCGCCCATCATCGCTGCAGTGGAGGAAGGGACGGAAGTCCTGGTCCTGGAAGAACTGGATGACTGGACGAGGATCGAGACGGCTGACGGATACTATGGCTATGTGGAGAGCAAGTATCTGTCCGAGGTCAGGGAACAGGAGATGGAACCTGTGACGGATGTTCCCGAATATGTGCCCCAGTACAGGAGCCTGGACGGAAAAGCATGTATTGCCTGGAACCTGACGTATTTTGCAGACAGCAATGTTGAAATTGACGGTATGCTCAAAGGGACCAAGGCGATCAATGTGCTTGCCCCCACATGGTTTACTCTGAGCAGCGAGGATGGAAATATCAATGTCAAGGCCTCCCGTACATATGTGAAGAAAGCGCATGAGAACGGCATGCAGGTCTGGGGTGTCCTGGACAATTTCCAGAACGATGATCTCTTTGTCTACACCAGATTCCTGAATACGCTTGCAGGCAGACAGAAAGTGATCGATACTCTGATCGAAGAGGCACAGTCCTATAATCTGGACGGTATCAATGTGGATATCGAGGGTCTGGCGGAAGCGACGGATGTATATGATTTCATTGAATTTGTGCGTGAGATCTCCATCGCCTGCCGCCGCGCGGGACTGTTTATTTCCGTCAACAACTATGTCCCCTACAATTATAATGACCACTATGATTTGAAAGAGCAGGCTGCCTTCGCGGACTATGTCATCATCATGGGCTATGATGAGCACATTGTCGGAAGTGAGGAGGCAGGAAGTGTAGCCTCCATCGGTTACGTGGAATACGGAATCGAGGAAGCACTCATGGACGTGCCGGCCGAAAGGCTGATCAACGGCATTCCCTTTTACACAATCGGCTGGACGACGGAAAACGGGAATGTATCCGGACAGACACTGGATATGGCGGAAGCAAAGGCGTTCATGAAAGAACACGATATGAAAAAAGAATGGAACAGCACGGCCGGACAGAATTATGCCGAGAAGGAGTCCGGAAACAAGCTGTATCAGATCTGGCTCGAGGATAAAAAATCCATCGAGACCAAGCTGGACCTGATGGAGTCCAACGGGCTGGCCGGTCTTGCAGTCTGGCGTCTTGGTCTGGAGACGAACGATGTCTGGGACGAGATTGATGATTATGTAAAAAAATGAGTGCCCGTTTGCATGCAGGCATGCAATGTGCCCTCATTTGTCCCCTGGCTCAAAAGAATAAAGTACAGAATTTGACAAAGTAAGGAACGGATGAATACGATTTATACGAAGATGACAGAAGAGGATATTGACGAGACGCAGATTCTCCGCGCAGGGGAGATCCTGCGCCGGGGAGGACTGGTGGCTTTTCCGACCGAGACTGTGTACGGCCTGGGAGGAGATGCTTTCAATCCCGAATCCTCCAGAAAAATCTATGAAGCCAAAGGGCGGCCGTCCGACAATCCGCTGATCGTACATATCTGCAGGATCGAGGATCTGGACCGTGTGGCTGCCAGGGTGCCGCGCGAGGCGCGGATCCTGGCAAAAGCCTTCTGGCCGGGTCCCCTCACAATGATCCTGCCCAAGCGGCCGGAACTTCCCGGGGAAACGACCGGGGGGCTGGACACAGTGGCGGTCCGCTTTCCATCCAACAGGATCGCGATGGCACTGATCGAAGCAGGCGGAGGTTTTATCGCCGCTCCCAGTGCAAACCGGTCCGGACGTCCCAGTCCGACGCTGGCACAGTACTGCCGCGAAGACCTGGACGGACGGGTGGATATGATCATTGACGGCGGACAGGTGGGCCTGGGGCTTGAGTCGACGATCATAGACCTGACGGACAAGGTTCCGGTCATCCTGCGTCCGGGTTTTGTGACCTGGGAAAAACTGCAGGAAGTCCTTGGAAATGTAGACGCGGGAAGTCTTGTACCGGATCTGAATGACAGCAGTGCCCCGAAAGCACCGGGCATGAAATACCGTCATTACGCGCCCAAAGGGAACCTGACCATAGTGGATGGCCCGGCAGACAAGGTCACAGCCTATATCAATGAAAAGATCCGCGGTCATCGGGCGGCAGGCATCCGAACCGGTGTGATATGTACGGAGGAGACAAAGGACGCATACTCGGCGGACCTTGTGAAAAGTGCAGGTCCCAGGGAGGATGAGGAGACGGTCGCCAAAGAGCTTTTTCGGATTCTACGGGAATTTGACGATGAAGAAGCCGGCGAGATCTATGCGGAATCCTTCGACAGTACCGGCGTCGGAAGAGCGGTCATGAACCGCCTGCTGAAGGCGGCCGGACAGAGAGTAATACATCTTTGACGGGAATCCGGCAGCAGCGCGGCAGGTATCATGCAGTAGAAATCATATTGAACAGCACAGGAGGAAAGAATGGGTAAAGTAGTCGTAATGAATCATCCTTTAATCGCACACAAGATCGGCATCATCAGGAAAAAGGAAACCGGAACAAGGGAATTCCGGGATATTATTTCAGAGATTGCGATGCTTCTGTGCTATGAAGCGACAAGAGACCTGGAACTGGAGGATGTTGAGATCGAGACACCGATCTGCAGGACGGTCACACAGGAACTGAAAGGCAAGAAACTGGCAGTTGTCCCGATCCTCCGTGCCGGACTCGGCATGGTGGATGGAATGCTGGCCATGATCCCGGCCGCCAAGGTCGGCCATATCGGCCTCTATCGCGATCCGGAGACACTTCAGCCGGTCGAGTACTACTGTAAACTGCCTGCTGACTGTGAGGAGAGACAGATCTTTGTTGTAGACCCCATGTTTGCAACCGGCGGTTCCGCTATTTCAGCAGTACAGATGCTCAAGGAGCACGGATGCAAAAAACTCTGCTTCCTTTGCATCATCGCGGCTCCGGAAGGTGTGAAGGCCTTTACAGAGGCGCATCCCGATGTGGATCTGTATATCGGCGCTCTGGATGATCATCTCAATGAGCACGGATATATCGTACCCGGCCTCGGAGATGCCGGAGACAGGATTTTCGGAACAAAATAATCTTAATACGATCCAAATACGATTGAGGTGCTGTATGCAGCCCGGACGAAGACGGAAAGGGGGAAGGCATGGCTGGAAAGAGGACAGGTTATATTTCCTGGGACGAGTATTTTATGGCTGTGGCGCAGCTTGCGGGTATGCGCTCAAAGGATCCCAGCACACAGGTCGGATCCTGCATTGTCAGTGATGAGCACAAGATTTTATCCATGGGGTATAACGGTCTTCCGATCGGGTGCTCGGACGATGATTTCCCCTGGGAGCGGGAAGGCAGACCGCTTATGACCAAATATCCCTATGTGACGCACAGTGAACTGAATGCAATTCTCAATTTCCGCGGCGGAAGCCTGGAGGGGGCGACAATTTATGTCACACTGTTCCCCTGCAACGAGTGCGCCAAGGCGATCATCCAGTCCGGGATCCGCAATGTCGTTTATGACAGCGATAAATATGCGGAGGCGGACAGCACCATTGCCAGTAAGAAAATGTTTGATGCCGCGGGCGTGACATACCGCCAGTATGAGCGGACAGGCAGAAAGATCAGTATTGAGCTGTAAGCCATGAATGAAAAGATCTTTGTGATCAAGGAAAACCCTTGCGCGGACCATCCGGTCCGCGCAAGGGTTTTTTTACGTGTGCAAATATCTGTTTTTAGTTTTTTTGTTTTTTTCTCTTCCTGTCTTTACTGCTTCTGTTTTTACTTCTTCTTCTCATTGTAGCGCTCGACGATCTTCCAGATACGCTCGGAAGGGATGAGCAGGTCGCTGATGGAACTGTCGTGGTTCAGCGTGTCGATGATATAGGCGATAAACTTGCTCATATCGCAGCTGTAATGCCAGGGCTTCTCAAACAGCTCTTCGGGCTGATAGATCAGATTGGTGGTGAAAATCTTGTCGATAATCCCCTCCCTGTATGCTTTGTCGAATTTCTCCAGGCCGCCGGTAAAGAGACCGAAGGTCGCGAACAGGAAGACACGCTTTGCGCCGCGCTTCTTAAGAGCCTGCGCGACTTCCAGGGCGCTGTCGCCGCTGGCCAGCATATCATCGATGACGACCATGTCTTTTCCTTCTACGCTGGAGCCGAGGAATTCAAACGCGACGATGGGGTTTGTGCCGCCAACCATCCGCGTGTAGTCGCGGCGCTTGTAGAACATACCCATATCCAGACCCAGGACGTTGGCAAAATACACAGCACGCTTCATGCCGCCCTCGTCGGGGCTGATGATCTGCATGTGATCGCTGTCGATCTGCAGATCGTCAACGCTTTTAAGAAGTCCTTTGATGAACTGGTAAGCCGGCTGAACTGTATCAAAACCGTTGAGAGGAATCGCATTCTGGACGCGGGGATCATGGGCATCAAAGGTGATGATATTGTCCACGCCCATACGTGTCAGTTCCTGCAGAGCAATTGCGCAGTCCAGGGATTCGCGGGAAGTTCTCTTGGACTGAAGGCTCTCATACAGATAGGGCATGATGACAGTGATCCTGCGGGCTTTTCCGCCGACAGCAGCGATCACGCGCTTGAGATTGGCAAAATGGTCATCCGGTGACATGTGGTTGTCAAAACCAAACATGCGGTAAGTCTCATTGTAGTTGACTACATCGACGAGGATGTAGAGGTCCATACCTCGCACAGACTGGGATAAAACACCCTTGCCTTCACCGGTGCCGAAACGGGGCTCTTTGGCATTGATGATGTAAGTGGGGCGCTGATAACCCACAAAGGCGGGGCTGTCTTCGTGCTCGTGCTGACGCTCGGTACGCCAGACCTGAAGATAATAGTCAATTTCCTTCCCCATCGTCTCACATCCTGTGACGGTGATGAGGCCCAGCTGGCCGAAAGGGGCATTGTCCAGTCTACGTTTGTCATGTTTTTTGATGGGTTCCATCAGGTTCGCTGTCCTTTCTGTAATGGGTGGGGTGGCGGCTGCCGGATTTCTGAAGAGAAGCGGTAGTCTTATTATCAGCGCATGATTCATGGCGCAGGACCCGTATACGGATCTTCAATAATATCCTGCTTCCCGCATACTCTAACAGAATCATTTCTTTATTACAAGTTTATTCTTCTCCGGAAAGAAGAAAAAACAGTGGCGACATGTATATTTTTCGAAACCGGAGCTCAAAATCCGCCGCAGAGGCGGATGAGACAGGAACAGTCAGCGCCTGCTCCGGCGCCGTTTCTGGAGACGGATATCCTTTCCGGTGAGCTTGCAGATCTCGTAGGTGCTGGTGATGCGGGAAAAAACGCGGTCGGAGTAGCGGGACTGCATTTCCCGCAGGGAAAGATTGGTGGAGATGATGGTCGAGTGCCGGTTCAGTCCCCGTTCACTGATGCAGGAGAAGAGCTGGGAGGCCACAAAAGCGTTGGTAAACTCTGT
>ONXK01000057.1 GCA_900321785.1 uncultured Lachnospiraceae bacterium
GGGCATCCCGTTCTTCTTTCCATCCCGTCCTTCAGGGCTGCCGCTTCCTTCCGTCAGCCGCCGGCTGGATTTCTTTCCCGAATGGATCTTTACCCTGCTCTCTGTTTCGGCAGGTTCCGCCTCTTCACGGGGTGCCGCCCGTCCGACGCGGTTGGGAAAATCGTGCTTCCACATAGGAACTGCCCTGTCTCCAAGGAAATCATGATATACCGCGCTGCGGCGGTACTCTTTCTGTGTTCCGAAAAACAGCTGTCCCTCCTGTCCCAGATGCAGAATATGAGAAGCATATTTGAGAGAGGCGTCAATATCGTGGGAGACCATGATGACTGTAATACCAGTGGCTTCATTGATGTGGGCGATCTGGGCATACAGACTTCTGGTCGCGACCGGGTCAAGTCCCGACACAGGTTCATCCAGAAGGATCAGTTTCTGGGCAGCGCACATGGCGCGTGCCAGCAACACCCTCTGCTGCTGACCTCCGGACAGATCCCGGTAGCACTGGTCCTGCAGATCCAGGATCTCCAGTGCCTCCATGTTTTCCCTTGCTCTTTCTTTTTCCGCACGGGAATAGAACGGCCGAAGGCCCATCCTGTTAAGACAGCCGGAAAGGACGACTTCCCGCACACTGGCAGGAAAATCCTTCTGGATCTGGGTCTGCTGGGGCAGGTAGCCGATTTCTGTCGCTTTCAGCCCCTCTCCCATCTCCACTTTGCCGGAGGAGGGTTTTTTCAAACGCAGAAGTCCCTTGATCAGGGTACTCTTCCCTGCTCCGTTCTCGCCGATGATGCAAAGATAATTGCCCTCCTCCACGGTGAAGTTCAGATTACTTACCACCGTGACGCCGTCATAGGCAAAGGACAGATTTTCACATTTTAGTAAACTCATCTTGATTCCTTCTGCCGCATTTTTCATGCGGCAAGCAGATACGAAAGGGGTACGAAAGGAAAGGCCCAGGCTTTTATTCAGGGGGACTTATAGCCCAGGCTTTTATTCAGGGGGACTTATAGCCCAGGCTTTTATTCAGGGGGACTGCACAGTCCCTTTATTCAGCCCGCGTGCCAAGCGCAGTCCGCAGTGCCTCCAGATTTTTTGTCATCAGGGACAGGCAGGTCTCTCCCGCTTCGAATTCATCTCTGGTCACATTGTGGCAGGAATGGAGTTGAAGGACCTGCACCCGGGAAAGACCCGAACCCTGTCCCGCTGCTTCTTTCTCCATTTTAGCCTGCGCCGCCTCACTGACAGCGCGGGCGATATTCCCGTTGGAAAACTCGATCTTAAATACTACCGGGAGTTTTTCCTCCGCCGTCTTGTCGATCAGAAATGCGATCGTCGCCGCACTGGGTTCCGATTCGGCTGAGCAGCCGGAAAATGCCGCATAGCAGGTCAGTCCCAGTTCCTCCGCAAGATAGCGGAAGGGAAAGCGGTCGCCGAAAAGGATGGTCCTGCGCTGTGCAGACGCCGCCATCTCCCGGTACTGTGCGTCCAATTCCTCAAATGCCTCCCGGCAGGCGCTGCCGTTTTTCTGATAGTATTCCGCGTTCGCAGGATCCAGGCCGCAGAACTCCTCTGTCAGTTTCCCGACCAGGGTCACACAGTTTTCAGGAGATGTCCAGACATGTTCGTCCGCTTCTGCATGGGCATGCGTATGAGCCGCCGTAACCTCCGCCTTCTCGAGCACATGGTCGTCCCCGGTCTCCTCGGCTTCCTCCGACTCGTGCTCATGGTCATGTTCGGATTCATGATCATGCGCCCCCTTCTCGGGCATCATCCCTTCCAAGTGCTCTTCCTCGTAGGTCTCCACCAGGTCTACCAGGCGGACTGTGCGCGGTCCCTGCTCTTTTTCACTCAGAGAAGCCAGTATGTTTTCCACCCACACATCATTTTCACCGCCTGTATAAATAAACAGATCACTGTTCTGGATCAGCTTGATATCCTGCGGAGTAGGTTCATAGGAGTGCACTTCCTCGCCCGGCTTGAGCAGCATGGTCACATCCGCGCAGTCCCCTGCAATCTGTCTGGCAAAATCATATTGGGGAAAAATGGTTGTCACGACCTGCAGTCTTTTCCCGCCTGCCGCCGTGTCTGTCTGAGCGGTATTCCTGCCGTCTTCGGAAGCGGCACTGCTGCCGCATCCGGAAATCAGCACGGCCAGAATGAGGAGCAGGCAGATCATTTTCCCGCATACCGTTTTTTTATTCATTCTTGTTTTCTTTCTTTTCCGGCCATGCCGCCCGCCGGAGCGGCAGCCTGAATCATTCCCGCGGTCACTTAACCTGTCCGTTTTTCCAGACCTGTTGAAATCATGACTGCGTTTTTCCCGGCCTGTCTAAATCATGGACGGCTTGCATTGTGGTCAGCCGTTTTCTTCCCGACATTCTCCACAGACACCGTATAACACCGTCTGTACATTATCCATTCTGAATCCGCTGCGTTCTTCCAGAAGACGGGCCATTTCCTCAATCTCACTCCGTTCAACGTGCAGGACCTTTCCGCATTTCTCACATTTGCAATGAATGAAGCGGGCGTGTCCCTGCCGGGCGCCGATGTATTCAAAGCATGCAGCACTGCCGCTGTCCACAACATATTTGCGCATCTGTCCTTCCGCGACCAGCTTTTCCAGCTGGCGGTAAATCGTCGCGACACCCATGCTGTTGCCGATCTTGCGGAAATGATCGTGGATCTCGTTGACCGTTACATGTTCGCCCTCTCTGCTCTGCAGATAAGTCACCAGCGCATCTCTGTTTTTCGTTTTATAATGCATTCCGGCTTTCGCGGCCATCTTCTGCCCCTCTCCTTTTTATTATCAAAAAATTTTCTTACTGTCCGCAGTTCCGGGGAGGCTGTGAACAGGCGTAACAACAATTCCCTTTGCGGATATTTCTCAGCTGGGCGAGACTCCCCTGCGGGTCTTGCGCGCCGGGACTGCTTCCGTTTTGCAATTTCCTATTTTTGAAAATGATTCTCATTTTCCCGGTCATTGCATTATATCGCAACCGCAGGCATTGTCAAGCTGGTGTTTCTTTTTTTCGGACATGTCGATTCATTTTTTCGGACATGTCGTTTTTATTTTTTCGGACAAGCATAACCTGTTTCGTGGTCTGATACGCAGGTATCCTCTGCACCGGACTGCCTTTTCCGCCCGATGGAAAATTTCCGTATTAACGAACGGCGGACTGCCGTTACAATAGTATTGGAGTATATGCTATACTTTTTTGTAATATACTCATAAAGGCAGCAGATCCGGATACTGGAAAACAAACTGATACTTGATTTTTGTGGTCTGTTCACCATATGAGAAAACGGCACTGCGCAATAAGGGGGAAACAGGTGAAGAAGCTATTCACAGACAACAGGACAGCAGGTATCCTGCGGATTCTTGGTACGAAATCCGGTCTGACCGTGGCAGTAATAGCAGAGCAGTTGGGAGTCAGCGAGCGAACGATCCGCAATGACATACGGCAGCTCAATGAGGATCTTGAAGGAAGTGCTTCGATTGAAGGCGTCCAGGGACGTTACAGCCTCCGGATTTTCAATCCGACCGAATATAAGAAAATATATGAACGGATCTGCGACACGAACGGACTTTTCGATACGCCGCGCGGCCGTCAGAACTATGTATTCGGGGAATTGATGCGGGCAGACGAGCCGCTTCTGACCGATGAGCTGGCTTACGAAATGAATGTGGGCCGCACCACTCTGGTCAGTGACCTCAAAAAGCTGCGCGATGAACTGGACCACTGGAATCTCAAAATTGTCGGCAAGACCAGCAAGGGCATGATCCTTCACGGAAATGAACTGGATATCCGTTCCTACGTCCTGGAAAGCTGCTTTGATGCCATTTACAAAGACTATCCCCTCGATGAGGACATCCGGGCCATGATCCGCGGGGAGCTGAATAAAAAGAAATTTGAAAAGCAGGTGGGTATCCAGTTCGAGCGCTATCTTCTCCTGGTGCTGGACAGGTTTCTCACAGGACATTTCATCGGTCCTCTGACGGATCCCTACTATAATCTGACAGCAAAAAGTGAGTTTGTGAGGGTCAACGAACTGCTGGACAATATCGGAAATTACCTCCATGTGGAATTCCCTGTGGAGGAAAAGATTTTTGCTTTCCTTCCGATTGCAGGTATGCGCACACCGGCTGACCTGGGCTCCGTAAAGGAAATGGAGCTCGACGAGACCATCTACCCTCTCTCCGAAAAAATCATGGCACAGATCCGCGAGGAACTGGACATCTCCATCAATCCCAGAGATTTCGCAAAAGAGTTTGCCTATCATCTGATGTTCATGCTCAACCGTCTGCGCTTCAAGATCCGCCAGCCCAATTCGATGCTGGAAGAACTCCGGACCAAATTCCCGCTGGCCTATGAAATGTCCGGCATTGCCGCCCGTGTCATCGAAAGAGAAGAAGGTCTGCGGGTGACCGAGGATGAGAGAGGTCATCTCGCCTCCTATTTCGGCGTCTTCCTCGAGGAAAACAACCTCGGGCAGCAGCGTCCTTTCCGTATCACAGTGATCTGCGGCACCGGCCGGGTGACTTCCCGTCTGATCAGTGTACAGCTCCGCAAGATCATGGACAGCCAGGTACAGATCCGCACCATGTCTGATGCCGCTGCCACCCCGGAGGAACTGGATAACTGCGATGTTATCCTGACAACCGTTGAGCTTCCCTTCAAACCGGAGAAGCCCGTTATCCGGATCCGTGAGATTTTTGATGAAAAGGAACTCAAGCATAAGCTGGAGAAGGTCCGCTACTGGGATCAGGTCGAGATGCCGATCCTGGATGACAACCAGTATATTATGAGCAGTCTTCTGGATGAGGACCGCGTCTTCTTCTTTGAAAAAGGCCGCAGCTATACAGATGCCCTCCAGGAAATGCTGGATATACTCACAGACGAAGGGCAGATCGACGAAGGCTTTGGAGAGCGTCTGTTTGAACGTGAAGAAAAGGGTACTATGGTCTTTGATAACGGCGTGGCAATCCCTCACGGCATCCAGACCGCCAATGACCGGATGCTCCTTGCCATCGGTATTTTTGAGGAGGCCACGGAACACAAGGGGCATCCCGTCCGCATCATCTTTTTCATGGCCCTTCCCGAGCAGTCCGATGCAGACGATATGCTCATGATCCGGGTCTACGATGAGCTTCTGGAAATATCCAGAGATACCGCCTTACTCAAGGCCATCGCCGGAACACAGACCTGGCCGGAACTCATGCGGGTCCTCTATAAGAAAGCTTAAGCCCGCTTTTATGCAAGACTCGCGAGCGAGTCTTGCGCGCGTATCCCACGACTGTCTTAAGTCACGGGTATTGCCCGATGAAGAATAAAAAAACCGTAATCCCGGCGGTTGGCTTCTCCTGCCGCCTGATTACGGTTTTTTATTTATATCTCATACTTCTCTACCCGGCAGAATCGCAGCTGCGCCGCCTTGTCCGGCAGCCCCCTCTCCTTGGGACTCTCCGGAATCTGCTGTCCGGGCACCATTGTCCTGCCGTCACCTAGAGCCGGGTCAGGCAGGTGCGGACTGTTTATTCGGCGTCTGTTTTCCTGGTAACACTGTCTCCGTAAATTGTGGTCCAGTCATTTTTCATGGAAACAGGCGTCCAGCCATATTCTTCACACAGGCTGAACATTTTGTCCGCCTTCTCCACATTTCCGTTCTCCCGCTCTGTATCGTCACAGCAGAGCATAAAGGCCATGCTGCGGAAGGGATTGTTGGAAGTCACGTATTCCGCCATGCTGGAATCCCCGGTGCTGTTGCCGAAGGAAAGGACCGGCTGCTGTCCGATTTCCTGGGCGATCACAGCGACCTTGTTCATCTTGAGATTTTTGACAATAAAATCTCCGCCGAGCACCAGTTCGTCATCCTTGTCATAGAGATAATCCAGTCCGTCGGTATCTCCCTGGTTTTTCGTCACAATGGTCTCATCAGAACCGATGATCTGACGGGGCGGAATGTGAAGCGGTGAATCTTCCACCAGGCCGCGCACGATAAAGCGGTCAGTCCCGCTGACAACATAGACAGTAAAATCATTTGCCTGCAGATAGTCAACGACCTGGAGCATGGGCAGATAGAATCCTTCGCCCCTTGTCATTCCCTCGTAAGAAGGCATCGGAAGCTTTTTGAACTCCTGGATATAATTGCTGAATTCATCGATCGTCATACCGGCGAAGGAGGAGGCGATGCATTGACCGTGGTCCAGCTCCAGTCCCTCGAAGGATTCACCGGTCTCGTTCTGCTGCACGATTTTTTCCGCAGTCTGGCGCTCAAAATCGCTCGCCCGGTCTTTATAGTCCGGGTCCTCCAGCACACGGTGGACAAGCAGACAGTAATCGAAATAATTGGGGTCTGTCTCGCAGAACAGAGTGCCGTCCAGATCAAATACAGCAATGCGGCAGTCCTCGGGAATATAGTCCGCGCTGTCCTCCCTCGTGATGGAGTCCATATAGGCGACCAGCTCCTTCTTCAGGGGCGCGTCCTCCGTCCAGAGTGACAGCATCTCCTCTCCGGAAACTGCCTCCGCGGCGGTCTCTCCTGCAGCGGCGCCTGTCGATACCGCAGCCGCGGAGGTCGTGGCTGCAGCCGCGCCCGTCGATGCCGCAGCCGAGGAAGCCTGGGCCTCCGGGGATTCCGATCCGCCTTCTGCGGTCACAGCCTCCGCGGAATCCGGAGCCGCTTCTGTCTCTTCCTGCACTGCCTCCTCTTCCTTCGCACTTTCCGCGCCGGAAGCCGCGGGAGCTGTGCTGCCCCCGCATCCTGCCAGGGCCAGCGCACACACGAGTCCCCAGGCTGTCAACAATCGTCTCCATTTTTTATTGCTTCTCATCTGATTTCTCCTTTCCTGCTGCAATGTATTTCTTCTCATGTATTTCTTCCGCAACAGCGAATACAGCGAAATGATGCGATCCGCAGAGATTTAAGCCACCTCACGGCACATATTACACTTGCAGCCATGGGCGAGCGTCCAAACATGAGGAAGAAGCCGTTTTGCGCGCGCTTTTCGCGCAAAACGAGCGGATTCCGAATGGTTGGAGCGGGCTGGGAGCGTGCAAGCGCGTCCTGCGCTCTCACATCGCTGTCTATTCATTATCCCAATTTACTGCCTGTTTTGCAATAAAAGCAAAAGAGAGAAATAAATGGAATGTACCGACAAAAAAAGTGCAAACCAAACAGATATGCTAAAATGGAAATAACGACAGCAAAATGCGTGTCGGATTCTAGATGATGACGCGGAGGATTTCTATGTTTATTGTCGATATGACCCAGAACATGATAAGTGCGGGTACACAGCAGCTCATTGTGTGGTTCACACAGGTTCTTCCTCAGGTTTTTCTGTTCCTGATCCTGCTAAACGCCATCACCAGTCTGATCGGCCGAAGGCGTGTCGAACATCTGGCGGTCCGCTGCGGCTCCAATGCCTTTCTTCGCTATATGGTTCTGCCTTTCCTTGCAGCAGTCGTTCTGGGAAATCCCATGGCCATTTCCATGGGCAGATACCTTCCTGAAGAATACAAACCGGCCTATTTCGCATCTGTCAGCTATCACTGCCACACCAACAGCGGTATTTTTCAGCATATCAATCCGGCTGAGCTTTTTTTGTGGCTGGGAATTGCCAACGGCGTTCTCGCGCGCGGGCTGAATGTTTTTCCGCTCGCTGTGCGCTACCTTTGCGCCGGTCTGGTTGCCAATTTTATCTCAGGATACACTACAGAACTGCTCACACGAAGGCTTGAAAAAAAGCAGCACATACATCTTTCCACACATGTCCACCTGCAGAAATCCGGGGAAGAGCCGTCTGTCTCCGCCTCTGTGCCTGCTATGGACTCCGCTTCCATGGCAAAAAGCCGCTTCCGGGGTGACCCCGCCGGGGACACTGCTCCCGCGGCAGCACAGCTTCCCGATTCCTCTGAGAATGACCTTGCCCATGCTTCCCCCTACCGCCCGATCACGATCACCCGCGGAGACGGCGGCTATGGCGGACCTCTGACCATAACCCCCACTGAGGAACGGCACACTGTCCTCTATATGACGGGGGGCGGGATGGAGCCCGAACCTCTTGCGAAAATACTGGCTTTATCAGGCATGACTGCGGTCAACGGAAATGAAGAGGACTGTCCCGACGAAACCGTTGCCCTTGCAGTCATAGACTGCGGCGGAACGCTTCGCTGCGGCATTTATCCCGGCAAGGGAATCCCGACAGTCAACCTGCTCGCCACCGGAAAGAGCGGACCTCTGGCCAAATATATGACGGAGGATCTCTATGTCTCCGCCGTAACCTCGGAGCAGGTAGCAGCTACAGATCCTGTTCCCGCCAAAACTGCCTCCGCCGGCTGCCGGCCTGAAGATACACCGGCAAATGTACCGGAAGGCACAGTATCGGAAGACACCATACCGGGCGGCACGCCGAGGAACAATTCTGCAGGTGCGTCGGCAGTGGATCCGAAAATCGGACGAACGGAGGATCCTGCAGGTATGTCGGCAGTGGATCCGAAAGTCGGACAAACGGACGATCCTGCAGGTATGTCGGCTGCAGCCCCGTCCCCGAAATCCGGAATGCATCTGCTGCTGGAGCCCGCTGCGGCTGTGAGCAAAATAGTCAGCATTTTTCACCAGTCCGCCAGGGACGCTGTCAAAACCTGTCTGGAGCTCATTCTCCCCTTTATGGGTTTCGCCGCACTTTTTATCGGCATCTGCCACGGCACAGGACTGACGCAGTTTCTTGCCGGCCTTCT